>JASJDF010000003.1 GCA_030065715.1 Xenococcaceae cyanobacterium MO_188.B19
CGTAACGCGATCGCGGTATCATAGTCTTTAACAGGATTATAAGCATTAGGGGCGGGTAAAATTGCTACTAGGGCAGCAGCTTCTGATAAATCTAAATCTGCTGCGGATTTTTCAAAGTAAAACTGGGCTGCATCTTCAAAACCATAAGTGTTGATGCCCAGATAAACTCGATTTAGATAGGCTTTTAAAATTTCATCTTTGCTATAAAAGGCTTCCAGTTTGAGAGCGACTAACATTTCTCTTAACTTTCTACCTGCGGTGTTTTGTCTTCCTACTTCTGGAAATAGACTCCGAGCCAGTTGTTGAGTAAGAGTACTTGCACCCTGTTCCAATCCCGAAGCTCTAAAATTAATTACTATGGCTCTGGCAATACCATAGGGATCTACACCTAAATGCCAATAATAGCGAGTGTCTTCCGAAGCTACTAGAGCTTTGGGAAGATAGGGAGAAAAATCTTTGAGGTTTTTTAATTCTCTGTGAGTATTTTTGGCAACGGGATTAATGGGAGTTTTGCGATCCTTGGCATATACTACTACGGGTCGGCTTGACTCCCTTGGTAAAGGATAAACTGATACCTTTGACCATTCTAAACCGAGCCACATTACTAAAATCCCCAATAATCCTCCTGTTCCATATAACCCATAGCGGATTATTTGCATCCAATATGGAGGTGGATTGTAATATTTGATCGTAACTACATCTTCCAATTCTGGGGGAGAAAGGGTAAAACTTTCACCATGATACAAAGACAAAGACTTGAAGCGTTTTTTGCCCCGATATATCCCATTAGTAGAGTTTTCATCTTGAACAATAAAAGCGCGGGGCTGTTTCTTGTTTCTTCTTAGAGTACAGTGTTCTTGGCTGACTATGGCATTTGGTATCTGGATATCACAACGGGAACTTCTCCCAATAGAATAGCGATCGCCAGCTAGAGGATAAACTTCTTCTTTACCGCTACCATTTTGCACCCTAATTTCAGGTATTTGCTTTCCTTGCTTAAGTTTTAGAGCTTTAAAGTTTACCGCGCCTCGCATATTGTGTACTGCTTGGGTGACGATTTTACTTACTGGGGATTTTTGGCTAGTCATTGGGGATAGTTTCTCGCAAAGATATCCCTATTGTAGAAAATTTGCTTTTTGAACTGTTTGCCATTGGTTAGAGCAAGATCTTCAATAAGTAAAAAAATATTAGGATAATCATAATGCAATCAAGATTCTTAATCTTCACTACATGGCAAAAACACCAATTGGTTTATATCGGAGAGGTAATGCCAATTCTCCTCGTATGGACAATGTTCGTTTAGATAAAGATATTGCAACCTATCAACGTGAGGGCATAATCTGGGTTAAGCAAACAATAGCAGATAAACAAGAACCAGGAGGTATTTCAACCTTTTCTATTCAGGGAAAGGGAAAAAACTGGTGGAAAATAAATGCTGGTATAGAAATTCCTCAAGAATTAGAATTAATAAATGATCGCGGTAATCATTGGTTATGGAAGTCTAGTGAAACAATGCCACTAGAAAAATATAAAATAGCTTTACAAATAACTGGTCAACATTTCTATAAAGTGAGTTGAAAAATCATGAATTTATCATTTAAAGATATTAAGTTTATTCTAGAAGCAATAGATAACTTATTAAATAAATACAATGAAAGATTAGAAGCAATTGAAGATTTAGAACAATATCAAGATGAAGCCTCTGATTTAGAAAATGATTGTATGTTTTTAGAATCTCTGAAGTTAGAAATAGAAAATGATCTAACTATAAATAATAATATTGGTTTAAACATTACATCTAAAATCGAATCTCAATTAAATCTAGATTTTTTGATTTCAACAGTTACTAAGTTATCTATTAATGAAAGATTATTATTAGTAGAAGCTATTACACAATCTATTAGAAAAGAAACCAATCTTGTTGCAAGTTAATAGTCAAGTTTGAATTTTTTTTAGTCTGTGTGGGAGACTTTGTTTATATAGCAACTTTTAATACCCGAAATAAATTGGAAAAAGTCCCTCAGATTTGCGGGATTTATATCAAATTACTTTAGATATGCTGCACATTGATTTCCCTAGTCTCCCCATCAATCATCATATTGATCGCGATTGTTTTTATTAGTAATTATTAGCGATCAATTTTTTTGATCAAAAACAAGTTCTGGATAGTTACCGTATTTAAGAATCAAACGCTTTACTTTCTGATTCACTTTAGCGATTTTTTCTGATTGCTGAGATAACTCTTGCCAGACTTCTTCATTAGGACAATTAACGATCAAACTTTCATCTTTTGTGTTCCATTTAAGATTGCAGAGTTGGGTTAAGGGAATTTCTGCTTTCACGTATCTCAAAGTATCCCCTAACTGCTTGAATTTTTGTAACCATTCAGAGTTATCTAATTCTGCTTTTAATTTACTTTGTAGAGGATTTTCAGCTTCAGGATTCATTTTGCTTTAATGATAGTTAAACCCAATAATACCCTTAATTTGTCTGAATTCTTATTTTAGAACTAGAGTAATACTCGTTCCTTATCCGAAGGTGTATCCTTTAGGACGTTCCTTGTTCCTTGTTCCTCCCTCTTAAATATCTATAGTCTCATGCAAGAGAAAGAGCGATTATGTAACGCGATCGCTTATAATGTCATCATTTTTCCCCATAACAGCTCTAACATGGTTTATATTTATTTAAAAATAAACATCTTAAGGTAAGTATCAACTACTACATATTTTCCTGGGCATTAAGCAAAAAATACATTTAACAAGCTGCATCTCTTTAATTCTATGGTCAATTTAGACATCAATAATATTAATCACACACAGTTAAACAGTGGCAACAAAGAAACTTCTTCCACTTTTAGTGATGCGGATTTTGCTCTCAGACATATTGGGGTTAATCAAGCTGAAATCGACCAAATGCTGGAATTATTGCGAGTTGCAAGTTTAGATGATTTAATAGATCAAACTGTTCCCAATTCTATTCGTTTAAACCGTCCTTTAAAATTACCTACAGCACTAAGTGAATCAGAAGCCTTAGCCAAATTAAAAGCGATCGCATCTCAGAATCAAGTATATCGTTCTTTTATTGGCACAGGCTATTACAATTGCCTTACTCCTCCAGTAATTCTCAGAAACATTTTAGAAAATCCTGGTTGGTACACCGCTTATACTCCTTATCAAGCAGAAATAGCCCAAGGAAGACTGGAAGCACTGTTAAATTTTCAAACAATGGTCATAGATTTAACAGGTTTAGAAATTGCTAACGCTTCCTTATTAGATGAGGGGACAGCAGCAGCGGAAGCTATGGCAATGAGTTATGGTGTTTGTAAAAATAAAGCCCAAGCCTTTTTTGTGGATCGAGGTTGTCATCCTCAAACCATAGAAATTATTAAAACTAGAGCTAATCCTTTAGGAATCGAAGTCATTATTGATGATTTTCGCTCCTTTGATTTTTCTCAACCTATTTTTGGCGCATTACTCCAATATCCTGCAACAGATGGCACAATTCATGATTATCGGGGATTTATTAGTAAGGTACAAGAAACTAAAGCTTTAGTAACCATTGCAGCGGATATCCTCAGTTTAGCCTTACTGAGTCCCCCAGGAGAATTGGGGGCTGATATTGCCGTTGGTAGTACTCAGCGTTTTGGAGTCCCCTTGGGTTATGGTGGTCCCCATGCAGGTTATTTTGCCACTAGAGAAAAGTATAAAAGACAAGTACCAGGGCGTATCGTTGGAGTTTCTAAAGATATTCAGGGAAAACCAGCCCTAAGATTGGCATTACAAACCAGAGAGCAACATATTCGCCGAGAAAAAGCCACAAGTAATATTTGTACCGCCCAAGTTTTACTAGCAGTAATTGCTTCTATGTACTGCGTATATCATGGTGCAGAGGGAATTAAGAATATTGCTACCAGAGTGCATAAGTTGACTGCAACTCTAGCAGTTGGTTTGAAGGAATTAGGTTATAAAATTACTACGGAAAGTTTCTTTGACACCATAAAAGTAGAAGCAGATAACGCTAAAGATATTGTGCAATTAGCAGCTACCGAAAAAATCAATCTGCGTCTGATCAACCATAATGCAGTGGGAATATCTCTCGATGAAACGACCACAGAAAAAGATTTAGTTGATTTGTGGCGCATCTTTGCTGGTGGAGAGGAAGACTGGGAAATATTACCAGCCAATCATTTACAAATTCCCCAAGAATTACAACGCAGTAGTAAATATCTGACTGAAGCTGTATTTAATAAATATCATTCTGAGACTGAATTACTTAGATATCTCCACCAACTAGAAACAAAGGATTTATCTCTCACAACTTCTATGATTCCCTTGGGTTCTTGTACCATGAAGCTGAATGCTACAGCGGAAATGATCCCTGTAACTTGGGGAGAGTTCGGTAATATTCATCCCTTCGCTCCCTTAGAACAAACCCAAGGATATCAAGCTTTATTCCGCGATTTAGAATTATGGTTGGCAGAAATTACAGGTTTTGCTGGCGTTTCCTTACAACCAAATGCAGGTTCTCAAGGAGAATATGCTGGTTTACAAGTAATTCGCCAATACCATCGTAGTCGTGGAGAGTTGCAACGTAATATATGCTTAATTCCTGAATCAGCCCACGGGACAAACCCTGCTAGTGCCGTAATGTGTGGCATGAAAGTAGTTGCAGTTAAGTGTGATGGGGATGGCAATATTGACTTGCAAAGTTTGCAATCTTTAGCAGAAAAGCACAGCAATGAGTTAGCAGCTATTATGGTGACTTACCCCTCTACTCACGGCGTATTTGAGTCAGAAATCAAGGAAATTTGCGCTATTGTTCACGAACATGGAGGTCAAGTATATCTAGATGGGGCAAACATGAATGCTCAAGTGGGATTATGTCGCCCTGGGGATTTTGGAGCAGATGTGTGTCACCTAAACCTGCATAAAACTTTCTGTATTCCTCATGGTGGAGGAGGTCCAGGGATGGGTCCTATTGGGGTAGCTGCCCATCTTATGCCCTATCTTCCCACTACTCCTCTAGACTCTGACTCAGAAAACTCTATTGGTGCTATTTCTGCTGCACCTTGGGGTAGTGCTAGTATCTTAACCATTTCTTGGATGTATATTGCCATGATGGGCGCAGCAGGGCTAACTGAAGCTACTAAAATTGCCATTCTCAATGCCAACTATATGGCAAAACGTCTGGAATCTTACTATCCAGTACTATTTAAAGGGGAATCTGGTTTTGTAGCTCACGAATGTATCATCGATTTACGCCCTCTCAAAAAACGTGCCAGAGTGGGAGTAGAAGATGTCGCAAAACGTCTCATTGATTACGGGTTCCATGCTCCTACTGTATCTTGGCCCGTAATTGGTACCGTTATGATTGAGCCTACAGAAAGTGAATCAAAAGAGGAATTAGACCGCTTTTGTGATGCTATGATTGCCATCTATGGGGAAGCAGAAGCCATTGCTAACAATCAAATCGATCCTGAAGATAACCCCCTGAAAAACGCCCCCCATACCGCAGAATCCCTGATTTGTGGGGAATGGCAACACCCTTATACCAGAGAAGAAGCAGCCTACCCTGCACCCTGGACAAAAGAACATAAGTTCTGGTCTGTAGTAGGTCGAATTGACAACGCTTACGGCGATCGCAATTTAGTCTGTTCCTGTGAAGGTATGGAAGCTTATCGTAGTCAATAGTGATTTTTGACTAGATTTATAATATATGATTTATTCATGTATGGTCGTCTTAAACTTAAACTACTCTCCCTAGCCTTAGTGGGGCTATTCTGTAGCTTCCTCTTGACTTACCTTGATTTTGCTGATGTTTTTGCTAGTAATTCTTACTATGATATTTCACACGATTGGGGTACAACCTCCACCCCAATCATTTCTCATCAATCTGTTTACGCCAGTGCCTTAAATCTGGAACAAGAAGGTGATCAAAATTACCTTTCAGGAAACTTGTCTCAAGCCATAACTTTTTGGCGACAAGCTGCCATTGCCTATAGTGAAAAAAAAGAAATACTTAATCAGGTTCGGGTCTTAAGCAATTTAGCTTTAGCATATCATCAAATAGGAGATGAAACAGAAGCAGATAAATTGCTGCTTCTAAGTCACGATTTGTTAGCAACACAGGATAATCAGAACTTAAAACACAAGTCAACTTTAGCTCAATTAATAAATCATCAAGGAATTATTCAATTAGCACAAGGAAAAATTGATGATTCCGTTGCTAACTGGCAACAAGCTAAAGCAATTTATCAGATCATAGATGATCAATTGGGCATAATTCGGACTTCAATTAATCTCGCTAGTGCTTTCAAAAATCTAGGGTTATATCATCGTGCTGTTAAACTTTTTGAGGAAATAAAGCCAATTCTGTCTGCACAACCTGATTCTAATTTGAAATCTGCGGGCTTAAGAAGTTATGGGGATATGCTACGTTTGATAGGTAATAAAACCGAAGCAGAAGCAATTTTAACGAAAAGTTTAAATATTGCCACTAAACTTAATGCAACTCAAGAACAAGTCAAAACCCTATTGACTTTGGGTAATACCCTATCAATAGCTTCAGATCAATTAAGTAATCAAAAATACAAACTAGCATTAAGATATTATCAACAAAGTTTATCTATTTGTCGTAGTTCCAATTATTGTTTAGCTACTAGTTTGCCATTACAAATTAATCTAGCTCAGCTACATCTGTTGCTTAAAACCGAGCGCTGGTGGCAAGGCGAAAAACTCATCTCTCCAATTAGCTCTGCTTTAAAACTTCTTCCTGATAATCAAAAGCATATTTATCAACAAATTAATTTTGCTCATAACCTGATTGAATTGAGGCAAAAAGCCCAGTCTGAAGGTCGAACTCTGAAAAATATCCCTTCTTGGTCAGAAATTGAGGAAATTGTCTCAGACATTATTACTAAAGCTCACAATAATCAATCTTCTAAAGCCGAATCTTATGGCTTAGGATTAAAGGGCAAAATTGCTGAACAAAAACAAGAATGGTTAAAAGCTCAAGAACTAACAGAAAAAGCTTTGAGTTTAGCGAGTAATGTTAATGTGGGAGAGATTAGCTATCTTTGGCAATGGCAACTGGGTAGAATTAATTACGCTCAAGGAAATATAGAAGCAGCTATTAATAATTATGCTCAAGCCGTAGAAACTTTAAGAAATTTGAGTGAAGATTTAGTTGCTATTGACTCTAATATTCAATACTCTTTCCGTCAAAATGTTGAGCCAGTTTATCGAGAGCTAATTAATTTACTTTTACAGCCAGATTCAAAATCAAACATCCCTAATTCTGGGGTTAGTCAGGATAATTTAAAACAAGCTAGAGATGTCGTTGAATCATTACAACTAGCTGAATTACACAACTTTTTTCGAGAAGCTTGTTTAGATGCTAAACCAGTCAACATAGACGAAGTAGATCACCAAGCAGCAGCTATATATCCGATTATCTTAGGGGATCATTTAGAGATTATTTTAAGTATTCCCAATCAACCTCTGGAACACTATTCTATATCAGTCACTCAGGAAGAATTAGAACGGGAAATTAAACTCTTGCGTCAAACCCTAGTAATTCGGAGTCGTAGAGCTTTCTATAATCCAGCGAAAAAGCTTTATAATTGGTTGATTCTTCCCGAGATAGAAGCCTTAAAAGCTCATAATATAAACACTATAGTTTTTGTTCCCGATGGCTTACTCAGGAATATTCCCTTATCAGCTTTATATGATGGACAACAATATTTAGTGGAAAATTTTAGCGTAGCTGTTACTTCTGGGTTGCAGTTGTTAACTCCTACTTCTGTGAAGGATATGAAATTAAAAACCTTAGCCGTGGGTTTAACTCAGGAAAGACAAGGGTTTTCCGCTCTAGATTTTGTTAATCAAGAATTAGCAGAAATTCAGACCCAAACTGATAGTCTGGTTTTAGTAGATCAAGACTTTACAACTCAAGCTTTTCAGCAAGAAATTACCCTATCTAACTATCCCATAGTTCATATTGCTACCCATGGTCAATTTAGCTCATCTCTAGATAGTACCTTTCTTTTAGCTTGGGACGATAAAATTAGCATCAATAAGCTGGATCAAATTCTTCAGGGCAGGACTCCTAGTCAAAAACAGGCGATCGAGCTTTTAGTGCTTAGTGCCTGTGAAACTGCTACTGGTGACAAGCAAGCAGCTTTAGGTTTAGCTGGTATGGCTGTAAGAGCAGGTGCTAGAAGCACTTTAGCTACTCTATGGTCTGTAAATGATCAGGCTACCGCCCAAATGATGAGTGATTTTTATCAACAACTGGGGACAAGGCAATTTCCTAAAGCGGAAGCCGTCAGGAAAGCCCAACTAAGTTTATTGAAGAGTAACCGCTATAGTCATCCTTTTTATTGGGCTCCTTATGTTTTATTAGGTAATTGGTTATAAAAATATGAAAACTCGGAAAAATCTTTGAACAAATCAAGTCTTAAATTCTAAATCTTAATGGAAATTTCTTTTACTTACTAAGATAAGTCAGATATTATTTACTCAGTAAGATATAGTTTAAAAAAATAGGTTAAAAATACCTTTAATAAAATTGATAATTATTCATGAAAGTTTTACAGCCATCTGTGCGAGAACATCATTATTGGCAAATTATAAAAAGACATCAAGTTTTAGGAGGAACAGTACTACTAGTTGTCAGTTTATTAGGTATTATTATTACTGCTCTAGCAGAGCCTGTTTATGAAGCGGAAGTTAAATTAAAATTTAAATCAAATATTTTTGATAGCGATTTGATAAATGATGATAATAATCAATTAATTGAAAGTTTAGGCATTTTGTTCAATCAAGATATTTTTATAAATACGGAAATTGAAGAAATAAAAAATTATCACTTAATTGAAAAAACTATTGATGATTTAGAGCAGAAAAACACAACGTCTCACTTTCTGTTTAATAAAGAAAAGTTCCTTGATAATCTTACATTGGAGAAAGTAAAGCATACTAATGTACTGGTAGTAAAATATCGAGATACTAAGCCAATAAAAGCCCAAGAAGCAGTTAATCAACTAGTTAGAAACTATATCGCTACGAATCAAGAAAAAGTTGGTCAAACCAGACTACTTCTTGAAGAACAATTACCTCAGTTTGAGCAAAAACTACAAGAGACAGAAACTGCCATTCGCCAAATTCAAGAAGAAACACAAATCTTTGCTCCTCAAGAAGAAGCGATGATTATTGCCACCAATATGGAAGTAGTGCAACAAAAAATTGCTAAGTTACAAGGGCAAATTGCCAGTGTTAATGCTAAATCTGCCTATATCCGTAGTAAATTGGGTATGAATGCTGAACAAGCGATCGCAGCTACCACAGTTGTTCAGTCTCCTGATATTCAACAAGCAGTAAGACAACTACAACAATTAGAGTCCCAATTAAATCAACAAACAACCCGTTTTCCGGAAAATAATCCAATTATTACAAATTTGGAAGAGAAAATTGCTCGACAAAAACAATTAATCCAACAAAAAATTCAAAATATTGCTACTTCTCAAGGCTTAAATTTAAATCAAGCCCGAGATTTCGGTAGTATTCAGCAAGAATTGACAGCAGAATTAATTAAACTTGAAGCCAGTCATCTAGGGCTGCAACAAGAAATTACTTACCTTTTAGGACTAGAGAAGGCTCAACGAGAAAAAGCAAATCTTTTACCTCAAGCTTTACAAAAACTCAAACAGCTACAGAGGCAATTGGCATTTTTCCAAGCTGATTATCAAGCCCTACTCCAACAGATTAGAAATGTTCAAGGGACGAAAAACCCTTTATTGAATAATGTTCAGGTTATTGCCTATGCGGAAGTACCAATCAAACCGATCCGATACGAGTATATTGATTATTTGATTTCTATTGGTGTGGGATTGTTAGCAGCAACTGTGATCATTGTTCTAGCAGAAATTACCGATACTTCTGTTAATACTATCGAAAAAGCCACAAAACTTTTTGGCTACACTTGGCTGGGAATTATCCCTGATACTATTAAATCTATGCCAACAGAAGCTTTATCAAAATTGCAATTAACACCTCGTACCTTTCAAGATTCTTTCTATTCTCATCCAGCATCATCAATAGATCTAGAACAGTTAGAAGTTGACTCCCCATTACCAAAAGTCGTTGTCAAAGATTACCCTGGTGCTTCTGAAAGTGAATCTTATCGGATGTTACAGTCTAATATCAAATTCTTAGCTACTTATAAAGAAGTTAAAGTTATTGTAGTTACTAGTTCTGTGTCTCAAGAAGGAAAATCCACCATAGCTGCGAATTTAGCTTGTGCCATGGCTCAAGCCAGACATAAAGTACTCTTAATCGATGGTAATTTACACTATCCTATACAGCATCGCATTTGGAATACAACTTCTATGTCCTCTCAAGATTCTGAGGAAAACTGTTTCGGCTTGAGTAACATAATTGAGGGACAAATTGATACCAACCAGGGGATTCAAAAAGTTTTCCCCAAACTAGATTTAGTTTCATCAGGTACTATTCCTTCTTCCCCTGCGAGTCTATTAGACTCTTCTCGAATGAAAGATGTGATGGATCATTGGCGGAAAATTTATGATTTTATTATCGTTGATACTCCAGCTTTGGACTTAGCTGCCGATGCCCCAATTTTAGGTCGAATTGCTGATGGAGTATTGTTGGTAGTAAATCCTGATAGTCTTAATTATTCTAAAGTTAATTTTGCCAAAGAAATTCTTTTGCGATCTGGGCAAAATGTCTTAGGAATTGTGTTCAATAAAATCGATCCTAAACTTGAACCAAAAAATTATTTTTATCATGCTTTAGAAGAGCGACTTCAGGAAGCTTCTAAGCCTAAAGTGATTAAACCATCTAGAGAAGAATTATGGCTTAGTGTTTCACAGATGTCTCAGGAATCTAAAAGACCTAAAATGATGTTAACACCAGAAGAAATTATTTCTATTCCTAAAGATCAACTTCAAGATATTGTTAATTATTTACAGGAAGATTTAGAAGAACTAACCCAACTAGTCAAAGAACAAGAAGAAGAACTCTTTATGCAAAGTCAAATGGTAAAAAAATTACAAAAAAGAGTTAATCTTTCTAGAGATATTGATCGTTCGTTTTTGGGACAACAGTTGACCCAAGAACAAGAACGCAAAAATATGTTGAATGCAACCTTAGTTGGTCAAAGACGTAATCTGGAGCGAAAACAACGAATGTTACGGCAATATCGTCAGGCGTTAACTGTAAAGCAAAGCAAACTCAATAATCATTGAATATATACCCTGAGGTATCTTGCTCCGACAATAGCAAGTTTTAAGTGCACCATAGATTTAAAACCTACCTTTTCTCGCTCTACTCCTATTGATATTTTATTTTATAGATAATAACCTTAAGGCTAAATATGCTCGAACTAAGATATTATTTAAGACAACTTGAATATTATATTTTGAGTTGGTTTCTGAGTTGATTAATTAATCATGACATTAGAGAGAAACAGTTTTTTTGATGATTCTTTAGATAAAAAAGTTATTAAGCAACGCATTAGCGAATTAGATCAAGCGAAAGTTGGCTTTTACAGTATTGGTCTATATCCAGCTTCTCTTGCTTATAATTCAGCTATGCAAAAAAGCGAAAAACCTTTATTGTTAGCTCCTCGTCCTAATCGTGAATTGTTAGGAGCATTTTCTAAAGATGCCATCAAAGGAATGGATCCCAGACACGTCACAAAACTCCATAGAATTTCTAGTCATAAAGAGGAAGATCATTCAGTATCCAATACTCTAGAATATCTCATTGCTAAATGTGATTTAGTTATTCTCAGTGCTAATAGTAAATACATTGAGCAAGACCTTATAGAAGCTTGTACCATTAGAAAACAACTGAATCGGGAAAATGTAGTGTTAGCCTGTCTTGCAGGGTCATTTAGTCATGATAAAAAAGAAAATACTTCTTATGTATTATGCGAAAAGAATCCCAACTTAGGGTTTTTCTCTGGCTTTCATCGTCATGGTGCTTTGCGTGACCCCGTAGATAGTTTCACAGCTAATTTTTGCCATCCTGATGCTTTAACGGCTCTAATAGGAGCGCATATACTCAATAAACTTTCTCCTAATATTCAAGTTTCTCCTGGTATTCATAATGTGGAAGCACAGTATATTAAGGCTGCCAAGAATATGGCATCTATTTTTGCGGGATTTGGCTATGAATATCATCAAGATAATCCTGGGATTCTTCCTACTTTACTTACACTACTCCTCAATCAATGTCTAGACCAAGCAGCAACGGTTTCAATGTGTCGTAAAGACCGTCATAAACTATATAATCAGCAAACTATTGCTCTAACTGAATTGGGATATGCTGTTCCCAGAATTGAGGCGACTCTGAACAAAGGTGGTTTTATGGAAAGAGTGCGAGATCATACTTTTTCTCAATTAACGGCAATGGTAGCAGATGTAAGGGGTAGTATGATGCTACCAGTAACGGGGCTTCCCACAAGAAACTTTCAGGCTGGACAAGTATTAGCTAATGGAATGATTGAAAACGGTCGCTGTCCTGACAATATAGAAGAATTTGAGCAATGGTGCGAGAATGCGGGATTAAATAAAGGAGCATTAGAAGGATTAAAAGCTTTACGATATTGGCCTCAAATTGAAGAAAAATACTCTATCCCCAATCATGACGCTTCCATGGTTAATCTACTTTATAAAGCACTATATGGCACTGAAATTGAAAAAGATTTTGCGTTTGAAGTAATGACGGAAAGTCGAGAATTATCTAATTATTGTCAGGAATCTGTTCGACCTGCCCATAGTCGAAAATATGCGGATGCCCTGAATAATCTAGACCGTGCGGATGCTCTAGAATTGATTTCTAACGTTGTTATTGCTAATAATGCCAAAAAAGCAATTCGCGAGGAAAATGCTGGTGAGGAAAGAGAAGTTACACCTGATGATCCTGCTTATATACAAGTGATAGATTGTATTGAACAAGGTGCTTGATGATTATTTTGGGTTGTTATAAATTAATTTGTGATCGCTAATTATTTGGATATTGAAGATAATTCGTTATACTTGTACAAATAATAAGACAGGTTAGAGTTGTGAAGATAGTAACCTTTAGTGAAGCTAGAAATAAGCTGAAAGATGTTTTAGATCGAGTAGTTGATGATGATGCGGATTACACCATAATTACCAGGCGAGATGCTGATGATGGGGTGGTAATGTCTCTTGATTATTTTAACAGCTTACTAGAAACCGTTCATTTACTAAAATCTCCTGCTAATGCTGCTCATTTAGAACGTTCTATTGCTCAATACCAATAGCAAGTAATGATATTAAAGTTCCGTTATATTCAAATAGAGAATATTGATTTTTGAATGTTAAGATATTGTTGATATTAGCTATAAATTACTAAATTACAGTTATAACTTTTTGACTTTCCTAAAATCAATTTAACCATTTGTATAAAAAATGGCGTTTTCCTTTAGCTAAAATATGCTCTACTTGTTTTTCTAGATCTTGTTTTTCTTGGGGCGGGAGTCCCCAAATAATATTTCTACTTTGCCAGACTAAAACTGAAATAGTCATACCAATACAAAAGGCTAAACAAATAGTAGGAATAATATTAAAAGCTAGTCCATAGCGCAGAGCTGTCCAAGTAAAATAGTCTAACCAAAGACTAATTTCTGACCTTAAACCCCAAATTCCATAAGCACCAAAAGTTAACCAGGAAAAAACTACAACTATCCAGCGAAAATATACGGTAAGTCGATATAATTTCTTGACTTTTTTATGAAAATTAGGGTCTGATGATTGCATAGAAGTATATCTATATATTGGATAAATTTTTGGATGGTAGGACGGTTTTTCACTCGATTATTTAAAGTAGTTGTTCTTTCTAAATATGGGATTACCGAAAAATACGGAGAATCAATAATCCATTGATACATTTCTTGTAAAGTATCAAAACCTCGTATCCATCGATTGTAATTGAGTTTAAAAAAATGACTTATTTCTTGAAAATCAGTAGTTATAGTTAAGTCTTTTTTATAGTTCCCCAATTCTCGACGATAAACATAAGACAATATTGATAATAATATCTAAATTACCAAAGTCTGGTTTATTACTATAAAACCTAGGAATTTTATAGGCATGATTTAATTTTTCATCCAAGTATTTTCTAATTTCTGTTTCTATTTTGAGGTATTCTGCTTTTGATATTCTGTCAATTTTATATAAATTTCCACCCATTGGTTAGAAAGTAAATAAACTATAGCACAAGCAAGATTATTGATTTATTCAACAGAAGAAGTATTACCCAGAGCAATTTTTTTATCTTCTTGACGCATTCTCCACCATGCGAGTAAGGTGCTGGCAATAAAAATACTGGAATAAGCTCCTAGAATAAAGCCAATAATTAAAGCTAGAGCGAAAAATTTTAGGGTTTCTCCCCCAAACAAGAAAATACCAACTAGAGGTAGCAAAGTGGTGAGGGTGGTATTAATAGAACGACCCAAAGTTTGATTAACCGCAGTATCAACAATTTCTTGCATTGAACTATTAGGATTATTATTAATAGTTTCTCGAATTCGATCGTAGATAACTACAGTATCATTAACAGAAAATCCAATAATAGTTAGTAAAGAAACTAAGAACAGACTATCTATTTCTAGCTGTAGTACTAACCCTAAAACAGCAAATACTCCCGCAGTAATTATTACATCATGAAACAAAGCTGCGATCGCGAATATAGCATAGTCAAACTTAAATCGCACACTTAAATAGACCACAATCCCAAAGAAAGTAGCAATCAAGGCTAACATTCCTGAGACAAATAATTCTTGTCCGATAGTGGGACCTACTGAATCTATTTGGATGGTTTTGGGGTCAAATTGTCCAATTTTCTCGCTTAAGGCGGTTTGTAGTTGAGTTCTTTGTTCTACATCCAGATTTTTGGTGCGTACCGATAAAACATCTTTGTCATCTCCCAATAACTGAATTATGGGATTAGCCAAGCCTTGAGCTTCAACAACTTGTCTTACTTCTCCTACTACTATGGGAGAGTCACAATTTCCATCAATAGAACAATCCCTTTCAATTTGTAGGCGAGTACCACCAATAAAGTCTAATCCTGGGCGAATTGGGGCATTGAGAGTCAAAACGGAATAAGTCATAGCTGCAATACTCAAGAGTATCACTAATCCCGAAATACTCCACCATAAACCAGTTTTTTTAACGATACTAATCATATTTGTTAATTGTTACTTGCTACTTGTTGATTGAGATTGGGACAAAATAATTCGGGTTTTTTCCTGACAGTGGGAAAATTTAATACTGTAAATAACATTAAAGTCCGACTACAAGTAACTGCGGTAAACATACTAACTAATACACCAATTCCTAAAGTTAGGGCAAAACCTCTAACTAAACCAGAGCCAAGAGCAAAGAGGAAGATACAAGCGATTAAAGTTGTGATGTTGCTGTCGATAATGCTAGAAAAAGCCCGATAAAAACCCGATTCAACGGAGCGATACAAGGTTTTACCACTGCGGAGTTCTTCTCTGGTACGTTCAAAGATTAGCACATTAGCATCTACTGCCATCCCAATACTGAGAATAAATCCTGCAATACCAGGTAAAGTAAGAGTAACTCCTACTAAGGAATAACAAGCTAGAGTAAATAAGGCATAAATTACTAGGGCAAGATTGGCAATAATACCTGGTAGGCGGTAATAAATAGCCATAAAGACTAAAACTAAGACTAGTCCTGAAATTCCTGCATAAATGCTGCGACGAACACTATCTTGTCCTAATGTTGCTCCCACAGTACGGTTTTCGACAATTTCTACGGGTAGGGGTAAAGCTCCTCCTTCTAGTTGTAGAGAGAGTTGTCTAGCTTCATCTTGAGTAAAGTTACCGCTAATAGAAACATTCCCCCCACTAATACCAGTATTGGCATATCTGCCATCTACTCCAGGTGCACTAATTAATTGGTCATCTAGGAAAATTCCTAAACTGCGTCCTGTTCCTGCAATGCTTTTGGTGATTTCAGCAAATTGTTTGGCACCTTCAGAGTTGAAATTGAGATATACTTCCCAACTGTTGCCAATTTCTCCTGCACCATAATAGGCTCTTTTAAGGTTTTTGCCAGTCAACCCTGTTTTATCGTAAAGTTGTTCGCTTAATTCGGCAATTCTGGCTTGTTTTACAGCAATTTCTTCGGCTATTTCTGGGGAAGTTTCAGTAGTTTGGCTTTGTAATAGTTCTAAAATTTCTTGCTGACGAACATTTAGTTCTGCTGTAATTTCAGGGTCATCGGTTTGGGTTCTAAAGTCTAATTGAGCTGTACCACCCAAGACTTTTTCTGCATCTTGAGGGTCGCTAACTCCTGGTAATTGGACAATTATCCTATCTTTGTTCGCCGTTTGGACTATGGCTTCAGACACTCCCAGTTTGTTAACTCGATTGCTGATGACGTTTTTGACTGCGTCGAGTTTTTCGGGGGTTATCTGAGTTACTTCTTCTGTTGTTTTGACTTGAATAGTTAATTGAGCTCCGCCTCTTAAGTCTAGACCTCTTTGGGGAGGAAGATTGACCAAAGTTGCGATCGCTGCTATAACTAGCCCTAAGATTAGAACTAAATATGCTTGTTGTTTTTGCATCTACCACTTACCTGCTGCAACAAGTGCTATGATATAACCTTTTGCTGTGAAGCGAGTAGGGAATATTTGCAGTTATTTATAATTTGAGCAACTTTGGTAGGTCTCGAAGCATTTTACTTGTTCCATCAGTAATAGCCTGTTGAATTAAGTTAGGGAGCATATTAATGATATCTAGATTGGGAAAAATTTCACTAATTGGGGACTGATGATAAGCTGAGTCTTGATAAAGATAAATAGCTAAACTAGCTTTGCTATAGATCCACACTTCAGGAACACCGATCGCTCCATATACATCTAAAGTAGTTTTAGAGGTAACATCCGATTCTATTGCTAAATCAGGAGGGGGATAAAGATCTAAATCCATATTAATACAACCCCTGACTTTCGCTGCATTCTTGATATATAAACAAGTATCTGGCTCGACTCCTGCTATTTCTTTCCGTTTAAAAGTAGTTGAACCAAAGTCTTCCCAATCTCTTCCTTGATGTTCTAGTATTTTTTTGACGATATCAGCAATGATTCTGTGGGGTCGCTCATGGATAGCTAAAGGAGACATTATTTCTAATTTTCCCTGATAGTAAGTCAATCGAACTTGACGTTTTTCTCCTAATTCTTTTAAAACATTTTCAAAGTCTGACCAAGAAAGAGAATCGATAATTATTGAGCTACCAGGAGCTAATTTAATTGTTTTTATCGGAACAGTAAGAGTCATTTTAAAAGCCTAATATCATATTATTAATTGTCTCATCTCTCTAACTTAGTTAGAGAAATATTAGCTGCTTCTTTGACTTGGGGATGGTTATCTTTGGCAAGAAATTTGAGGGCGGAAATACTTTTGGGAGTATTGAGATTTCCCAAGGCTTCTGCTAGTCTTTGACGAATTAACCAATCATCGGAACCAGCAAAACGTAGGATACTATCTACTGCATCAATAGCTTTAATTTCCCCTAGTGCAGCGATCGCAGCTTGTTGTAAAATAACTTCATTGCTATCTAAAGCCCCTATTAGTAGATCTTTAGCTCGCTCATCTTGCAAGTTTCCTAAAGATACCGCAGCACTAAACCTAACTAACCAGTTATCATCCTCATAAAAAGCTCTGACCAAAGGCTCAAAAGCTCGAATATCTTGTAAATAGCCCAAAGCTCCTGCTGCATCGGCTCTGATGCCGTAGTCGGCATCATTTTTTAACAGTTCAATTAATAGGGGGTAGGATTCAGGGGTTTTCTTCACTCCCAAGGCAAATACTGCCATGGAGCGTACGGGCAGAATTTCGTCATATAAAACTTTTTTAATCAGGGGAACTGCTTCTTCTGGTGCAACTTCTCTCAAAGAAACTAAAGCCAACAAACGATCTTTGGAGTTAGGACTTTCTAATTTAGTGGCAATCTCTTCTATATTTAATTTAGTCATGGTTATGTTATAAGTTTTATCTAGTAATTAATTTAGCTAAATCTTTAACCCACTGCGCCAACGCTGCAAGAACATTGGGATTCGAGCCATAAATAATTTAATTAACCCAGTTTTACTTTTCAAATCAGAATACTTTAACAATAATTGACTGATATCGCCAAAATTCAGCCATATATTCTTTTTAGATTCTAAATATTCCGCCAATTCTTGACCATTAAGAATACGACTCAAATCAGAATTTAATTCTAAACTTGAAGGCAGAATATGAGGGATACTTGATGGAGCATATCTAGCATTTACCCAAATAGAATCACTACGTTGGCTGTAGTTTTTTGATTCTGAATGACCAAAACCAATATTTTGAACCAATGACTTGGTGGGAATAAGATGTATTTTATTGTGATATAAAGCGGATAAAGTAGCAGCAATTACCCAATCAGTTTTGAGATTTTTTTCTAACCAAAACTGATAAGTCATAGTTTGTTTAGTTTCTGCTGTTAGAGGAATATTGGTAAAACTCCCAAAAGGATTATAAGGAGGTGCGCTATTGGCTAAGTCGATTTCTTGCCAACGATCTGCCCAAATAGCCCACCCCCAAGAATAGAAACGCTTGGAGAAGGTGAAATCTGCCTCTGATTGATGATATTTTTTTGGGACACTAGCATAAGCACTAATAGAAAATACTTCTTTGCGATCGCGATATACTGTTAGTAAGCGACACATCCGATCATAAAAACCAGCATTAGGAACTATATCATCTTCCAAATAAACTAAAGAATCATATTCAGCCAGGACTTCGGTTAAACCTAAAATTACATTCAGATTGCCTTTAGGATTGCGCCCTAAGTTCTCAATTCTAGCTACTATTTTTACTGAAACCAGCTCGGATAAGGCTTCTAGTAATTCAATACATTCTTTAATTAACGGCTCATCTTTGGGCTTTCTCGCACCATCTACAAAAGCAATTATTTGCTGTGGTAATAAAGATTGTTGTCGAACCCCTGCTATCACTTCTTTGAGTAAATCAGGACGAGTAAAAGCCACAATCACTAGAGGAGGTAATTGTTTGGGCAGCTTAACTTCATCTAGAGAAACAGGTAATTCTTGGTCATAGTTCATATTTAAAACATCAAAAGCTTTTTCGGCAAAGAGGCGATAATATTATCCTATATTTATTAGTTTGAAAATTTGAACTCTAATAAAATTCCCATGAAAAATATATTTTGGTTATTAGTATTCTGGTTTTTGTCAACAGGTTTTTCTGTTAATGCTCAAAGTCCTAGTGAAGATTTTTGTAAAACATTCCCCTTAAATTCTAGATGTAAAGAAAAAAATTCTAATTCTAGAACTAACATTAGTAGTTCTAGTAACAATGAAATTGTTGAGAACTTAACTATAGAAAAAGTTGAAAGATATTTAAGAGAATTAGGATATCTTAATCTCAAGAGAGACAACGAATATACTTTATCTTTTTTTATTAAAGGACGACCCTGTTTTATTGTTATCGCGTCTAATGGTAAAGGAATGGTTCTTTCTTCTGCTTATCCTCAAGATAAAAAGGCAAGTTTAGAAGCTATCAATGATTGGAATAAAAGTTTTCGGTATTCTTTTGCTTATATTTGGACAACATCAAACAATAAACAATCTATCTTTTTCCAAACCAATCTGACTGTTACAGGTGGTGTGACGGAAACACGAATTAAAAACTTTTTTGTACTCCATAGTGATTATCAAACACGTTTTACTAAATATCTTGATAGCCTTTAAAACCAGGGTGGGGATTGCCCACCCTCGGATATTAAACTGCTTGAGGTTGCTGTTTGGGTTGGAATTGGAAGAGAGAATAAACTACATTACGACGAATATCGCTCATCATCTCTAGGAACATTTCATAACCCTCTTGTTTGTATTCAATAAGAGGGTCTTTTTGTCCATAACCTCGCAAACCGATAGACTCTCTTAGTCCGTCCATAGTTTGGAGGTGTTCGCGCCACAGAGTATCAATTTGTTGGAGAATAAAGAATCTTTCCGCTTGACGCATCAATCCTGGTTGCATACTGTCAACTTGATTTTCTTTGAGGTCATAGGCTTTGCGGACTTCTTCGTGGAGGAAGGTTTTAATTTCCCCGACGGTCATATCTTCGAGATGAACTGGTTCTAAGTCTTCTAGGAGATAGATAAATTCTTTGACCTTATCTACCATCTTGTCTAGTTTCCACTCTTCGGGAGGTAGTTCGGGATTGATATAAGCGTCCACGATTTCACTCATGGTTTTTTCCGCATACTCAATTACTTGTTCTTTGAGGTCTAATCCTTCTAAAACTCGACGACGTTCCGCATAGATAGCACGACGCTGATTATTCATTACCTCGTCATATTCAAATACCTGTTTCCTGGTGTCATAGTAGAAAGTTTCTACTTTCTTTTGCGCTCCTTCTAAAGAGTTAGTAAGCATTTTAGATTCGATCGGCATATCATCTTCAACCCGCATCATTTCCATGAGTCTGCCAACGCGATCGCCACCAAAAATCCGTAACAGATTATCTTCTAAACTCAGGAAAAACCTGGTGGAGCCTGGGTCACCTTGTCTTCCTGCTCTACCCCGCAATTGGTTATCAATACGACGGGATTCATGACGCTCTGTACCAACTACATGGAGTCCTCCCAGTTCAATTACTTCATCATGTTCTTGATCGGTAAGATCTTCGTATTCTTTTCTGATTGCTTTATATACTTCCCTGAGCTTTATGAGTACTGGGTCTTCTACTGGTGCGTTTTCTGCTGCGATCGCAATTTTTTCTTCCGCTTCTAGTTCAGGAATACTTTGTTCTCCATATTCTTTCGCTGCAAACTTAACTGCTTCTTTAAGCATTTTTTCGGTTCCAGCGGATAGTTTGGTGGGGAAAATATCAGCAGAAGCAGACCAAGTTTTCTTTTTCTGATTTGCACCAGGAGCAAACCCTTGAGGAGCTTTCTTTCCGCCATTCAATTGGGGTACACCAGCCATCAGGCTATCATCATCAGGAATGGCAATTTTAGGCATAAAATACTCTCGTATTTTTAACCTTGCCATATAGTCCGCATTCCCCCCCAAAATAATATCCGTACCACGACCAGCCATGTTAGTAGCAATGGTTACAGAGCCTTTCCGTCCTGCTTGAGCAACAATTTCTGATTCCCTTTCCACGTTTTCAGGACGAGCGTTGAGGAGGTTGTGGGGAATTTTTCTTTCTTGGAGCAGAGAAGAGAGTAACTCTGATTTTTCTACACTAGTTGTACCGACTAGTACTGGGCGACCAAGTTCGTGCATTTCGGTACAATCTTCTGCTACCGCTTGCCATTTACCAATTTCTTTGCGATAAACCGCATCAGGTAAATCATACCTTCTTGACTTAAGATTGGTGGGAATAATTGTTACTTGTAAGTTATATACTTTCTCAAACTCTGTTTCTTCCGTTTTAGCAGTTCCTGTCATCCCTGCCAATGTAGGATAGAGCAAGAAAAAGTTTTGATAGGTAATACTGGCTAAAGTTTGAGTTTCTTTTTGAATTGGCACATTTTCTTTCGCTTCAATGGCTTGGTGTAAACCATCACTCCAACGCCTTCCAGCCATTACCCTACCAGTAAACTCGTCAACGATGACAATTTCATCATTGCGAACCATATAGTTAACATCTTTGGTAAATAATTCTTTGGCTTTAAGAGCATTAAAGATATAGTGCGCCCAAGGATTTTCGCGATCAAATAAATCCGTTACTCCCAAGAGTTTTTCGGCTGTTTCAAACCCTTCATCACTCATCAAAACATTACGAGCTTTTTCATCTACCTCATAATCCCCTGGACCATCTTCTACTTCTTGTTTAACTAATTTTTCGGCAATTTCTGCTGCTTGGAGATATTTCTCAGTAGGGCGTTCAATCTGTCCAGAGATAATTAAAGGAGTTCTCGCTTCATCAATTAATACTGAGTCAACCTCATCAATAACACAGTAATTGAAAGGACGCTGTACTACTTCCTCCATTACTGTTGCCATATTATCCCGCAAGTAGTCAAAGCCTAACTCACTGTTGGTGGTGTAGGTAATATCACAGGCATAGTTTTTCTTTCTTTCAGCAGGACTCATTCCTCCTTGAATTAGTCCTACCGTTAAGCCCAAAAAGCGGTGAACTTGTCCCATCCATTCCGCGTCCCTTCTAGCCAGGTAGTCATTGACTGTAACAACATGAACCCCTAAACCAGTCAACCCATTGAGATAAGCAGGAAGAGTACAGACTAGGGTTTTTCCTTCCCCTGTTTTCATCTCTGCTATTTGTCCCTTGTGAAGAACAATACCACCTAGGAGTTGTACGTCATAGTGACGCATTCCTAACACCCGCACACCTGCTTCCCTAACTACGGCAAAAGCTTCTGGGAGAATTTCCTCAAGAATATCGTTTCTTTCTTCTCTGTTTTTCGCCTTGTCTAGTAAAGCTCTAAATTCCGCAGTTTTACCTCTTAATTCTTCATCTGATAGCTTTTGAATATCTTCTTCTAACAGATTGATTTCTGCTACTAGAGGTTGGAATTTTTTTAATTTACGGGCATTAGGATCGCCTAGGAGTTTCTTAAACATAATAAATCTATTTTTAGAATTATCTCTGTATTCTGATCTATTTAGGATTTTGTCATGGGAGTTTGGATTAAGTTTACCTCAACATCAGGTAGCTCTCTGTAGATGAAACAGTAAAGTAGCGCAATGGTTGGTAATATTTATTAACTCTTAACAGGATTTTACCATTTTGCCTTCTTCTCAATTAATGCTAGATGGAATAGTAGAGTTACGGATATCTCTAATAGAATTTTTGACGTTTAGCCCTTTAGGAATCCCTCCCCTAAGTCTCCGCGTCAATCATCTGTAGTCAACCTAAATGAAAACAGGATAGAAAACAGGATAACTATAAGAGAGGAAAAGGTGGATATTTTATCTGTAGCAAATGCTTAGTGATTTGATATTAGTTACACTTGTTTCCAAATCTAAGCAGAGGGTCATCTGTCTTGAAGCGTTTAATTTTTTTTAAAACGTGGGTATCCATCCCCCCTTAAATTACATTCAGAAAAATCAAGACCTAACATCATAAGTTGAGGTTCAACTAAAACTCGAAACTCTCTTTTCCCACTCCTTCATGAACAGTTTTTACCCATTTTAGACGTTTGGGGCGTACCGACATTCTAGCAGTGATACTGGGCATAACAATTTGCCAGTGAAGCATATAAATCATACCTCTAATAACTTGTCCCAAAGTTTTAAGTACTGACAGCGGGGTTAGGTTTTCTTCAGTCGCTCTAATTTGGATCAACCCTCTAAACATACTGATAAATACCATAGACAATAGTACCCCAGTCAAGGGAGCAAGCACTGGTAACCTGTGGCGAGTCACCATCATCAAGAAATCGGGAATAGTCGCAGGGGGTAAAATATATTGAAATAGGGCAAAGCAAAGCAAATCAATTCTTTTATTGAAACCCATAGGGCTACTGAAAATATAACGCCAGTAATCCAAATAACGTTGATAGCCTCCTTCTGCCCAACGATTGCGCTGATGCCATAATGCAACTGGGTTAGTTACTCCTTCTTCTCTAACTGAAGGGGTTAGCAAAAAGCCAATTTTCCAATTATCTAGATGAAGACGGATGGTTAAATCTAAATCATCAGTAATAGTTTCTTCGTTCCAACCACCACAACTTCTTAAAGCATCACGACGCACAAATTGTCCATTACCTCGTAATTCCCCAATCCCATCCACTGCAATGCGCTGCTGTTGAAAATAGCCATCTAGAGCCATTTCTGCTGCTTGTCCTTTTGTCCAGAAGTTTTCAGATTCATTAGAAACAGCTTTTCTTACCTGTACTGCTCCGATTTCCGCTTGGTCAAACATGGGGACAACTCGACGCAATAAATCCCTTTCTACATGGGCATCTGCATCAAAGACTGCGATGATCTCACCTTTGGTATGGGGTAATACTTGATTTAATGCTCCCGATTTGCCACCAGTAGCAGCAGCAGAACGATGGACTACTCGTAGTTGGGGGTATTCCAAAGCCAGATTATCGAGTATTTCTGGGGTTTTATCAGTACTGCGGTCATCTATTGCCCAAATTTCATACTTGTCTTGAGGATAATCTAGATTGCACAGAGTTCTGAGAGAGTCTGCAATAACGGCTTCTTCGTTTTTAGCAGCCATGAGGAGGGAAACAACAGGAGCAGATTCTAGATTTGCTTCTGACAATTGCGCTGGAGGTTTCTCTAGGGGGGCAAAGGAAAATCTTACAATATGAATTCCTAGCAATGAGGTTAAGCCAATAATTAGCCAGTAACCCCAAGAAACTAGATGGAGTGTAATTACTGCAATCCAAATTGTCATAAGAACTAGGGCAGCTTTTTTTCTCCTTCCTGCTGATCCTTGAAAAAAATCACTTCTAAACTCTTCTTCTTCAGCTTCTGAATCGGATAATTCTGCTAAAAAAGAGCCTAGAGGATCAAAATTTCCCGTGGATTCGCTTTCTTCCCAATGGTTATCTGACATAATTATTTCTAGATATTCTCGTCTGAATAGTGCTTCTAGGAAATGAACAATGTTTTAATTGTATCTGAGTTTATGAAATATTAATTTTTTTTGCTGATTTTTAATACTTGATAGTGGTTGCGATTACTAATTCTAATTATATATAGTCTTATGTAACCAAAAATGGTTACATTAAGGCTAAAATCTGCTATTTAAAAAACTTAAACATAATTAAGATAACTATTATCAAGATAAATGATACAGACTATTTATTGGGGATTGGCGATCGCGTTAGGTTCGGTGTTATGGGTAGAATTAGTCAGGGATATATACCATGCCCTAGCCCATGTGTGGCAACCGTTATACCGTCTTCACTCATGGCATCATCGGGTGTTTCGTCCCGATTTATCCGTAGCTAATGAAACTATTTACCGTCAAGCTCATTGGTATAATGATGTGCCAGAAGCTTTGGTAATGTTGCTGTTTAGCTTTCTAGCTTACGGTGTAGTTTATACTTGGGACTTATCTCCTCAGTGGGCATCTTTTGCTGGTACGGCATATACTTTAGGTTTTTTGGCTACTGCGATCGCTAGAGGCTTGGGAATCCCCTATGTTGATGAAATAACTGATATTACTCACCGTCAGGGAGAATTTACTAGCTTACCTGCAAAATTATTTGTCAACCGCACTTATCACTGGCGACATCATTTTGATAATCAGAATGCTTACTTCTGCGGGACTCTGACGCTAATGGATAAAGTAATGGGTACAGCTCTATCTTTAAAAGGGAAAAAAATTGCGGTTACTGGTGCATCTGGTACTTTAGGCACTGCCCTATTAAAACAACTCCATCTCAAAGGTGCAAAAATTACAGCCCTCACTTCTTCTAGTAATAGTATCGAGCTGGATCTAGAAGGAGAAAAATTACCAGTAAAAACTATATCCTGGCAAACTGGAAAAGAAGCAGAGTTAGCAAAAATTTTAGAAAAAATTGATATTTTAATTATCAATCATGGGATAAATGTCCATGAATCAAGGAATGATGATGCGATTTCAAAATCTTATGAAATTAATACTTTTTCTGCTTGGAAATTAATGGAAACTTTTTTGACTACCGTTAAGACCAATAAAGATATTGCCACTAAAGAAGTGTGGATAAATACATCGGAAGCAGAAGTGAATCCAGCTTTTAGTCCTCTTTATGAACTAAGTAAAAGAACTTTAGGAGACTTAGTAAGTTTACGCCGTCTGGATGCTCCTTGTGTGGTTCGCAAACTGATTTTAGGTCCTTTTAAAAGTAATCTTAATCCTGTTGGTGTTATGTCTGCGGAGTGGGTGGCAAAACAAATAGTTAATCTTGCTCAACGGGATATTCGTAATATTATTGTTACAATTAATCCCATAACTTTTATTTTATTTCCCATTAAAGAATTTTTAGTAACAAGCTACTTTAAACTTTTTACCAGAAGAAAATAACCTAAATTAATTGTAGAACTGCTTGATTGCGACCTAGTTTTTTAGCTTTGTAAAGAGCTTGATCGGCAATTGTCAGTAATTCACCGGTACTCTGATCAGAGTTGGGAATAGTAGAACTAACTCCCAAACTAATGGTGACTACATCACTGATCTGAGAATAAGGGTGATCTAACTTGAGAGCTTGTACTGTTTGACGAATATTATTAGCTACTTTTAATGCTCCCTCAGAATTAGTGTTTGGTAAGACAACTACGAATTCTTCTCCGCCGTAACGAGCTACTAAATCAGCGGGGCGTCTTATTTGACTGGAAATACCCTGGGCTACTTTTTGTAGGCAAATATCTCCTGCTTGATGACCAAAATTATCATTGTAAAGTTTAAAGTAATCAATATCACATAAAATAATGCTTATTGATGACTTTTCCCGACGCATTCTTTTCCATTCCTGGGCTAAAAAATTTTCAAAATGATAACGATTTGCCAGTTGAGTTAAACTATCGACAGTTGCCAAAGTCTGAAGTTTTTGATTGATCTTGGCTAATTCATTTTCTGCTGCACTACGAGAGTGAATTTCTTGTTGGAGTTGCAGATTAATTCTCTCTAATTCTCGATTTTTTGTTTCTAATGTTTCCTGAAGACGACGAATAGACAATTGATTTTCGATTCTTGCGGAAACTTCTTCTATTTGAAAAGGTTTAGTAATATAGTCACTAGCTCCATAACGAAAAGCTTTAACTTTGTCTAAAGTTTGATCCAGAGCACTAACAAAAATAATTGGGACTTGTTTAGTTTGAGGGTTAGCTTTAAGTTTTTTACATACTTCATAACCATCAATATTGGGCATATTAATATCTAGTAAAATAATGTCGGGAGTAACCGCATAAGCTGCACGAATACCCAAATCTCCATTAATTGCTTTGCGCACAGTGTAACCTTTCTTAGTTAACATTACTGAAAGCAATCTCAAGTTTTCTGGTCGATCGTCAATTACTAAAATATTCCCTTGACAGGATATATTGTCCTCTAACATTGTTAATAAACTTTAGGTAATCAAAATAAATAATTAAATTTTGGACTTAAGTAAGTCAGAGGTAGTGTTAATGATTGGTTCTAGGGCAAAATTATGAACCATTTCGCTTAAGCAATCGGCTAACTTATGATAAGGCTGAGGTATTTGATGAATTAAATCATAAATTTCTTGATCATTAGCAGCGATCGCAGCATAGTTTAATTGTTGCAACCATTCTTCAGACATTAGAGATAATTCTGTTAGTTTGTGAGACAACTTTGCCGAGTTTGAGGACAACTCATCGTCATGTCCAGTATGAGAGGATTTACTCTCTACGTCAACAGAATCCTTGGGGATTTTTTTGTCAGACAAATATTGATTTTCGTCGATTCCGCAATCCTTTTGCAACTGTGCTGCTTCATCCCAATCGACTTGAATACAAACAACAAAAGTAGTTCCAACTCCTACTGTACTTTCAACTTCTAGGGATCCTCCTAGGAGTTGGACTAAACTATGACTAATTGCTAATCCCAATCCTGTACCACCACCAGAATTTTTACCTGTTTGGGTTTGTACAAAAGGTTGGAATAAATTATCTAACTCAGCTTCAGCAATTCCTGCACCAGTATCTCGAATTTGGAAAATTATTGATTCTGGTTCTTTGTAATCCACTATGAGAGAAACACTACCTCTGGTAGTAAATTTGATGGCATTACTCAGTAAGTTCATCAATATTTGGCGCACTTTTCCCATATCAGTTGCAATCAACAGGGGAACCTGAGGAGCAATTTGTACATTTAGTTCTAAATCTTTGGCTTTAGCTTCGATATAAAACATTTCTTGCAAATTAGTCACAAGTTTATCGAGAGAAAAATATTCAGAATAAACTTCCATTTTTCCCGCTTCAATTTTGGAAATATCCAAAATGTTATTAATTAATCCCAGCAGATGCAATCCATTATTGTTGATAATTTCTAAATATTCTTCTTGAGTACTATCCAAATTACTATCTCCAATCATCAGTTGGCTAAAGCCTAAAATTGCATTGAGGGGAGTTCTTAATTCATGGCTCATATTAGCAATAAATTGGCTTTTTGCTTGGTTAGCCACCTCTGATCTGCGTTTAGCTTTAGCTAAAGCCAAGTTACTAAAATGTAGGTCATATCTTTGCTGAGTTTCTGTTTCTAGGAGTTTAGCTTGAGCGATCGCGATACCGACTTGGGCTGCTACTGCTTCTAGCAACTGGATTTCCCCTTCTGTCCATTCTCTGTGGCGATCGCATTGAAGTAAAAAGATAATTCCGTTAGGTTTTCCTTGATAAGAAGTTCTAACGGCTAAAATCGACTTAATTTCCATTGCTTGACATATCGGTTGTTCCCCTTTTAGCAATGGTTCTTGATAAATATCATTAGTTGGAATAGGTTCGTCTTGTTCTAAAAGCTTTTCAATATAAGCGTTACCCTTCACGGAGATCTCAATTTGAGTAAGGGGTAGTAAGCTGTCTTTATAATATTCAGCCACTACAGGGATCGAATCTACGCTATCGTTAATGTAATTATGAATTAGACAACGAGAAACATCAAAGTTACAACCTACTTGAGTTACAGTGGTCTGGAAAATTTGTTTTTTATCTAAACTAGAGCGAATTTTTTGAACAATACTTTCTAAAAGTATAGCTTTTTGTATTTGTTGTTCGAGACTTTTTTCAGCTTTCTTTCTTTCTAGTTCTACGCCTAATCTACCAATAAAAATTTTTAAAATTAATTCTTCTTCTGGGGTAGGGGGAGGCATTGTATCAGTATCTATAACAGCAATATATCCAATGATTCTGCCATTGCTATCAGTAGCGCACATTCCCCAATAACTTTCTGCTGCCAAGTCTACTAAAATTTGATCTTTAGGAAAGGAATCTCTTAAAGCATAAAATTGTTGATATTTTCCTTCTTGTATTAGTTTTTCACAAGGAGTTCCTGCTAAAGGATATTGAAAATTGTGAATAAAAGTCTTATTAACTAAGAATGCTAAACTCTTAGCATAAATCCGATTTGGTTCTATTATTTCTGAAACTAGAATATGAGCGGAATTAAAAATTTCTCCTAAGTGGAAAGCGCAGGCTGTAAAAAATTCTTCTTTAATATTGCTAACTGTTCCTGCAACAATTTTTCTTAGAGTAATTTCTCGTTGTTTGATTTGTTTAATAGTTATTTGATGTTCTAGCCACAAAACTAATGCATTAGTTGCTGCTACTAGTAAGTTAACTTCTGATTTATTCCAGGCTTTTCCTGAAACACAATTGTCAAAGCCAATAAAACCCCACAAATCGTTTTTAACTATAATAGGTAAAATTAGGATAGCTAAAATATTTTTGGATTTTAAAAATTTTTGTGCTTCTAGCTCGAAATCAGTGGCACTCTTATTGATAATTTCTTGATTTAATAAAGGCTTTGCATAGCAAGGAAGTAGCTTATCAAAAGATAAATTTTGTAACTCAAGATTATTGATTTCTGGCTCAATTCCCATAGCACAATATTCTGCTTTTTGGCTAATTAATAACTTAGAGTAGTTATCAAAATGCTTTTTGAATAGATAAACTCTACTTGCTCCTGAAGCTTCTCCTAAATGCTTTAAGATAATATTATAATCTAAATCTTTTTCTTCAGAAGACAATAAAATATTTTGAATTGATACTAAAGCTATTAAATAAGAATTGTGTTGTAGTGAATCTAAATTAATCTGTGATTGTTTTCTTTTTGCTATTTGCTCTTGATATTTTTGAATATTAATCAATGAGATCGCTATCTGCTGGGCAATAATTTCTAAAAAATCTTTAATTTCTTTGGTAAAGCCATCTTGATTTTGATAATTTTCCAGATAAATAAAGCCTAACTTAATCTTATTATCTTTGAGGGGGCAAATAATAAAGTTTTCAGGATGATATTTTTGTAAATAATAATCTTCCTGCCAAGCTTTTGGGAACTTGATTTTTTCCCAAAAAATAATCTCTTTATTTTCTATTATGATACTAATCGGAACTTCTTTTTTAGCTTCATCAATACTGATCTGATTAAGATTAATATCGCTTTCTTGATCCCTTGCCTTCAATATACTAGCTATGGTAAAAAAGTTAGCTGCATTTTCTAGAAGCACCACAATTCTAGTTACTACTAGATACCGATCTATGATTTTCCATAGAACAGTAACAAGTTGCTCTGGTTCTACTTCCCTGGATAATAATTGAATTTCTTTTATAAGATCAATATCTAGCATTACAGTTCGTTGAAAGAAAGTCAGAACCGCGCTCTTGAGGGCTAATATGTTCATCAGGAACTCAAGCATGTTTCGCGGTTAATTTCGCTTACACTAAATATATTGTTCCCGACTCCTATGCTTAAATCATCAGCAATTATGATGACTTTTTAAGGGTAAAATGTATTAAAAACATAAAGTAATCTGCTTTGATAAAGGCAGAGTTTCGTGACCTTGACTGAAAAATTAAACTATAAAAAGTTGAAGAAAAGCGTGAAGACTATTGCTGTTATTGATTACGATATGGGGAATCTCCACTCCGCCTGTAAAGGTTTAGAAAAAGCGGGCGCAACTCCTCAAATAACTGATTCTCCTCAAGATATTGCTCAAGCAGATGCAGTAGTCTTACCAGGGGTCGGGGCATTTGATCCTGCCATACAGCATATAAGAGCGCGTCATCTCGAAGCACCCATCAAAAATGCGATCGCATCAGGCAAGCCTTTTTTGGGTATTTGTTTGGGTTTACAAATTCTTTTTGATGCTTCTGAAGAAGGTACGGAGAAAGGGTTAGGTATTATTCCTGGTATGGTAAAAAAGTTTGATTTTGAGCCAGGAATTACCATTCCTCATATGGGTTGGAATCAGTTAGAATTCTCTCAACCCGATCATCCTCTATGGCAAAATTTACCCCATAATCCCTATGTATATTTTGTCCACTCCTATTATGTAGAGCCTCAAAATGCTGCTGTCAATGCTGCGATGGTGACTCATGGTTCTCAAACGGTAACTGCTGCGATCGCGTATAATAATCTTATGGCGGTACAGTTTCATCCTGAAAAATCATCTGACTATGGGTTACAAATTCTTTCTAATTTTGTGACTTTAGTTAATAGTAAAATTGCAGTTTAATTAGACTATAAATTGAGAATCTACGGAAATCGTCTGTTAAAAACTCTACCAGGACAAAATACTCGCCCTACTTCTGCTAAAGTCAGAGAGGCTCTTTTTAATATTTGGCAAGGCAGTATTAAAGAATGCCATTGGTTAGATATTTGTGCTGGTAATGGTTCTATGGGTGCTGAAGCGTTATGTCGTGGTGCATCTTCTGTGGTTGGTATTGAGAAAAATAGTAAAGCCTGTGAGATTATCCGTCATAATTGGCGACAGGTAGCCACTTCTGAACAAACTTTTCAGGTTATTCGGGGAGATGCCATTACCAAACTTGCTAGTTTAGAATCAAAACAATTTGACAAAATTTATTTTGATCCTCCTTACCAAAGCGAGTTATATGAATCCGTACTAAACGCCATAGTAATTTATAGTTTACTATCTCCCCAAGGAACAATAGCTGTAGAGCATAATCCAAAAATCTGGCAACCTCAAAATATTTCGGGATTAATCATGGAGCGAACTAAGGTATATGGCAATACTGCCATAACTTTTTATTCTAATAATCTGATTTAAATCTAGAGTCAGTAAACCAATTAGTACTATCTAACCCTGTGACACTCAAACAGGTGGAATATAATCGAGATTTTAACCACCTTCATAAAGTCATTATAAATGTGGAGAGGATTTTATTGGGCAGCTTTATGTTTCACAATTTTAGAAGTACAACCGAAAGACTCGTAACAGTGTTGATGTTGGTGTTAGCTTTGATTGCTTGTGAAAAAGCTCCCGAATCCAATTCTAATTCCGAAAGTCAGAGTCTAGTCCCCATGGAATCTGAATTAACAGTGGTGTCCCTTCCAGAAAACCACAAATTATTGTAATCAGCTAAAAACTATATGCAGCAAAAAATCAAGGGTTTGACAATGCCAAACCCTTGATCAAGTATTTTTCAGTGAAATCTACAGTAAATAAACTAAGACAAAGAGAACAAGCCAAATAACATCAACAAAATGCCAATAAATTTCCGCAGCCTCTACACCAAAATGACTGGTACTAGAATAATGCCCTTCGGTTCTAGAACGCCATAAAACAGAAAGAATTAATAAAACTCCCACAGTGACGTGCAAACCGTGAAAGCCTGTTACAGCGAAAAAGCAACTAGAAAATAAGTTAGTTGTTAAACCCATTTCTGCGTGGAAATACTCATATCCTTGTCCTGCGAGAAAGGCTACACCCATCGCAGCAGTGATAGCAAACCATTTTTGTAACCCTTGAATATCGTTATTTTTGAGAGCTACTTGTCCTTTGTGCATCACAAAACTACTTGTAACCAGAATCGATGTGTTGATAATTGGTACTAGTAGTTCTAATTCTGGTGTTCCTTCGGGAGGCCAAACAGGCATAATAGCCCGATAGATTAAGAAAGCAGCAAAAAACCCGATAAAGGTCATGCTATCAGCAATTAAAAACAGAATAACCCCAAACATACGATGATCTGGGTGTCCATGATGAGCAGATTCCTGATGGCTATCGATAACTAGTTGAGATTCATTAACGGCTGAACTTTGCATCTTGAGTAATTAATTGTTATTGATAATAGATTTTTATTGTTGCTACTAGTTTGGGCAACGCCTAATATTGTTAGGTTAACTGAAGTTATTTGATGGTTAGTAGTTAGTGGTTCGAGATTGTACAACTAACTACTAATATGCGAAGCGGTTATCCGAAGGTGTCCTAAAGGATACCGCTTCGCATATATCCTTTAGGAATCCTTTAGGACAACTAACCTATAACTATCTTTAGGTATTACCAGCTACCTCGGCTAACATATCGTCTACTTCTTCATCTCCATCAATACTTTCAGTATCGATACCATAATCATAAGGACCAGCCCATAAAACTGGCTCTTCTTCAAAGTTTTCAATGATAGGAGGCGAAGCGGTTTGCCATTCTAAAGTCAGGGCACGCCAAGGATTACGAGGTGCTGGTTTGCCTTTAAATACGCTCCAGACAATATTGATGATGAAAGGGAAGGTGGATACTGCCAAAAGATATGAACCAAGACTAACAAGCTCATTTAAAGCTTGAAATTTGGGGTCATACAGAGCCACACGGCGATTCATTCCTTGTAAACCCAGAGGGTGCATCGGTAGGAAAGTAAGGTTAAAGCCAATAAAGGTCATGGCAAAATGAATTCTGCCCAAGGTTTCATTAACCATTTTGCCTGACATCTTAGGAAACCAGTGATAAACCGCAGCAAAAAGTCCAAATACTGCACCACCAAATAAAACGTAGTGGAAATGTGCCACAACAAAATAAGTGTCGTGAACATGAATATCAAAGGGAACAGATGCTACCATTACACCACTTAAACCCCCGATCAGGAAAGAGGAAAGAAAGCCGATACCAAAGAGTAAAGCACTATTGAGATTTAGTTTTCCGCCCCAAAGAGTAGCACACCAGCTAAATACCTTAATTCCTGTGGGGACGGCAATAATCATGGTAGTTGCCATAAAGAACATCCTTAACCAGCCAGGAGTTCCACTAGTAAACATATGGTGCGCCCAAACAATCAAACCGAGGAAACTAATTGCTAAACTAGAATATGCGATCGCACGATATCCAAAGATGGGTTTACGGGCATGGACTGGCAAAACTTCAGAAATAACCCCAAAAAATGGTAAAACCATAATATATACTGCGGGATGGGAGTAAAACCAGAACATATGCTGATAAACAATGGGGTCACCTCCACCAGCAGGGTTGAAAAATGCTGTACCAGCAATTAGATCGAAAGAGAGCAAAATTAGGGCTGCTGCTAATACTGGTGTGCCAAGCAATATCAGGGCAGAAGTTGCCAACATCGACCAGCAAAATAAGGGCATACTGTGGATATCCATATCAGGTATCCGCATTCTTAGGATAGTGGTGACAAAATTAATTGCCCCTAAAATTGAGGAAGTTCCTAAAAGTAAGACACTAAGTATCCAAATTTCTTCTCCCCACTGACCACTCACTAAACTTAGAGGGGGATAAGATGTCCAACCAGCTTGGGGTGCGCCGACAAAAAAGCTGCTTAAGAAAAATATTCCTCCAGGGGGAATGATCCAAAAGGCTACGGCATTAAGTCTCGGAAATGCCATGTCTTCTGCTCCAATCATCAAAGGAATTAGATAATTGGCAAAAGCAGCCCCAGCGGGAAGAATCCAGAGAAATAACATAATAGACCCGTGCATGGTCATTAATTGGTTATAAAACTCTGGTTGTACAAAGTCGGGATCGGGAGTGGCTAGTTCGACACGCATCGCTTCTGCTAAAGCACCACCGACGAAATAGAAGAAGAAAGCAGTAACTAGATATTGAACACCAATGACTTTGTGATCGGTACTAAAACTAAAATAGTCTTGCCACTTTCTTTGTGGATGTACTTGTTCCATTGTTGATTGTTAGTTGTTTAGTTGTGGTGAAATATTTAATGATTATTGATTCAGTGCTACGTTAGCGTCTGATTGAGTTTGGGCAATGGTATTGTCTTGTAACCACTGTTGATAGTCTTCTGCACTATGTACTGTCAGAGTAGTTTTCATTCCCCCGTGATAAGCTCCACAGAGTTCGGCACAAATTACAGGATATTGACCAACCTTAGTAGGAGTGAATGTTAGCTGAGAGTCTCTACCAGGAATAACATCTTGCTTAATCCTAAATTCTGGTAGCCAAAAAGCATGGAGCACATCACCAGCACTCATATTTAACTGTACGGGACGATCTACAGGAACGTGTAATTCTCCTGAAACAATGCCAGTATCGGGATAGGTAAAAATCCAAGCGTATTGAATACCGTTAACATTGACATTTAAAGGATTTGATTCTTCCAGATAGGGGGATTGTCCTAAACCTAACGCTACTTTTTCTCCATCCATAGCAATTAGGTGAGAATTATCTTCTTCCATTGCTACCATCTCATGATAATTATGATTATGAGATGCTAAATGATCATGGGAAGCCATTGGATCAAGTCCTCCCAGAGTGTTATACACTTCAAAGCTATAAATAGCGAGAATAAAGACAATAACGGTGGGTATTGCTGTCCAAACAATTTCTAAGGGGACATTGCCTTCAATTGGTGGTCCATCGGTCGTATCCCCTTCTTTTCTACGGAATTTGATTACGGAATAGATGATTACTCCTTCAACTAGGAGAAATAGTCCTGTCGCAATGGTCATCATCAAGTTGAAAAGACCATCAACTTCAGAAGCTTCTGCTGATGCTGCTATGGGCATCAGTCCATGATTTTGACCGTACCACAAACTAATTAGTGTGAGAGTGATACCTGCTATGAGAGTGACAATATTACTAGGAATTTTCACGGATATTTCTTAGGTTAGAACTAATTTGTAGTGATAGAGACTATAGAGAGCAGCACCTCGTTAAAAGTGAGTAAGTGAGTGATCGAGTTAGATATAAACGATAAAATTGCAGTTCAAAATTTTACTCTCTCTGTATATTAGATTAAACCAAACTTTTATTAAGAGGTGATTTGATTTGATAATCTAAAGAGATTCTTTGGCTTTTTTTTAGGATCGCTATAGGTTATGAAAAAGTTGTTTAATTTATATCTGGCAATAGTTGAACAAAATTTAAGTTTTTCTTTATGACTGATTAATTTTTATTAATCAATTTTTAAGTGAATCTGAAGAATATTACCTAGAAGATAAATATTAGAAATAAGGTCGCTACAGTAGGAGAAAAGCCTGACAAAAATCTATAGTTACGATGACAGAATCAGTATTAAAGTCTTCTAAAACGATATCTCATAGCAAAATTCAACCTCAAGTTATTATTCGTCGTTTAGTCTGGAAGATTGCGATCGCAACCCTACTATTAATGGCAGTGGGTAGTGCGACAAGAGTGATGAATGCTGGTTTGGCTTGCCCCGATTGGCCCCTTTGTTATGGAAAGCTTGTACCTACCCAACAGATGAATCTACAGGTGTTTTTAGAGTGGTTTCACCGTTTAGACGCTGCTTTAATTGGCTTTAGCGCGATCGCATTAGCGGGTTTATCTTGGTGGTGGCGTAAGGAGTTACCTTCCTGGTTACCAGGAACTGCAATTTTTGCTTTATTCTTAATCATGTTTCAAGGAATTTTAGGGGGACTTACTGTAACCCAACTATTGCGCTTTGATATTGTTACCGCCCATCTTGGCACAGCACTACTATTTTTTAGCACTTTAATTATCATTGGCACTAGCTTAATTCCTTTTACTCCCTCTAACTCTGGTAATCCAGCCCTCAGATGGTGGGGGTTAGCTGCTGCAATCTTAGTTTATCTACAGAGTTTACTGGGGGGCTTGGTTGGTTCGCGTTGGGCTTTACATCAGTGCTTTGGGGGTTTTCAACTCTGTAATGTGATGAATAGTCATATTGTCGGAGTTTTTCCTCCAACCATTACTACTATCATCCTGGTCTGGTTAGCTCGACGCAACTCTGAATTGTCCCCCCTGTTAAGAAGATTAGCTAATATTGCAGCTAGTTTAGTTACTCTACAGATTATCCTGGGTATTGCTACTTTTAAATTGCATCTACAAGTAGAGCCTCTCACTGTCAGCCATCAAGCAGTAGGAGCAAGTCTATTAGGAGTTTTAATTGCTTTTACAGTCTTAGCTATACAAGACAACAAAAAGTTATCAAAGATACCAGAAATCAGAAATTAAAAACTAAAGCTTAAAAAACCCTATCCTAGCTTCAAAACTGCGTTGTAATGCAGATGTCGAAGCTTCAATATAAATCGAATTTGGGAAGAATCATATGCTCGGCAGTAATATAGCCAGTCAACAGCAAAATTTACTAGACATTGCCAAAAACTATTATCAATTAACTAAGCCTCGGATTATTCCCTTACTTTTAATCACCACTGCTGCTGCAATGGCGATCGCATCTGAAGGGAGAATCGACCCCATTCTCTTACTCCTAACTTTACTAGGAGGCACCTTAGCAGCAGCTTCGGCTCAAGTCATGAACTGTATCTATGACCGCGATATCGATTATGATATGGTGCGAACTCGTAAACGCCCTATTCCTTCAGGAGACATTCACCCCATCCAAGCTCTTATTTTCGCCATCATTCTTGGTATTTTATCCTTTTCTGTATTAGCAGTCTTCGTTAACTTACTAGCTGCTGCTTTGGCTATGTCGGGGATCGTCTTCTATATGTTGATTTATACCCATTGGCTAAAACGTCACACCACTCAAAATATTGTTATTGGTGGTGCTGCGGGGGCAATTCCGCCTTTAGTGGGTTGGGCTGCTGTTACAGGAGATTTAACTATCACTCCCTGGATCTTATTTGCTCTTATTTTCTTGTGGACTCCTCCCCATTTCTGGGCTTTGGCATTGATGATTAAAGAAGACTACGCCCAAGTAGGAGTGCCTATGTTACCAGTGATTGCAGGAGAAACAGTTACAGCCGATCAAATCTGGATCTATAGTTGGTTAACTTTAGCCTGTAGCCTCTTACTAGTGTTTCCTTTGGGTGCATCAGGAATTTTATATGGCGCGATCGCACTTTATCTGGGATACTATCTATTACGGAAATCTTGGCAACTAAAACAAAACCCCACAGATAATCAATTAGCTCGCGGTTTGTTCAAATATTCTATTATCTATATGATGCTACTTTGTGCAGCAATGGTAATAGATAGTCTGCCAATATTTCGTGGATTAAATGTTTTTTAATTAATCAGCAATAATTTTAGTAGTAGGGTGGGCGTCGCCCACCCTACTTTTAGCTTTGGCTTCTGAAATTACACCCCTCAAGAACCTACAACGTCGCATCCTTGCACTGATGAAGCTCCCAGAAACTATTTATGATCTTCCAGTCACCACTCGATTTATTCTCGACTCTGCTCAAAAATGAGCGAAAGATAAGATACCTCAATATTTTGGGATGAATATTGTTTAGTACGTCTTTCGGTAATTCACAGAGGGAGAGCTTTACCAGTAATCAAGATCCGACTCCTGCAATCTCATCGCTCAAACAACATGAACAACGCCTCTATCAATTGGAGTTCAATCTTCAAACCCATTATATTCTTCCTAGGGGCGATTAGAGACCGAAGGGAATCCTTTAGGGCCAATCGCCCTTACAGAGTTTTATCTTAATAAGATTAAAAATGCGATCGCCTTTTTTGGGCGATCACATAATCCGAAAAATCTATTCTGAAGCTACTTGTTTGTCTTCATAAACAACCTTCCAAGCATCAACAGTTTCTTTTTTTATGTCAAGTATTACTTCACCAAAAGCAGTAAAGTATTCGTTTCCTTCATGTTCTGAAGGATACATTTTCAGTTTTACGGGTTCATAGGGAGCATTAGCAAAAGCTTCTGCCATTTCATCAGTAATTTTAAATATTCCATTGTTTCCTTCTAGCTTAAATACGCTGTCTCCTACTCTCAGATCAATTCTTTCTGCATATCCTATACTCATTCTTGGTTTGCCAAATAATTGTTGAACAGAATAATAAAAGTTAACTTTAATTTTTTTTTTACTCCACTCACTAATAATTCCTGCTTCCGCCCCTATATTCAGACCTTTATTTCTTTTCCGCTGACGTTCAAGAACAGCTAAATATTTGCCATCAAAGTCATCATCAACCATAACTACTTTTGACCAAGGAAATTTAAATTTTCCAGTACGCCATTGTTGAGCATCGACTACGGGAATTTCTGGATTAGTATCGGATTTAGCTTGAGCTTCTTTTGTTATAAGTGTATCTGAATTAGAATTTGATTCTGCTTTTACTTCTGTTAATCCAATGGGAAGGAATAAATTAAAAGTTAATAAAACCCCAAATAAAAAACGAGTTTTCATAAAATTATATTTTTTTCTTTAGTAATTAATTGTTATTTTTCTGTTATAGCCCTAATTTAAAGAAGTGAAAAGTTGCCTGAATTAATAACAATATTCAACCAGTTGAATTAGATACTGCTTGTCCCTAAAACTAGGGGAATTACGTAAATAATTATTGCAATTACAGCAAAATTGCATAAAAATAGTAAAGATAGCTTGAGTTATCTATGGGAAGTAGTTTTTCTACTTTGGTGTTGCTATATCTACATAATTACCCTGAGTGAACAAATCGCAAAAAAGTGACCTAGTTCGACAAGTATTTAAACAATTACTCGTAAAGAAAGAAATAAATTCTTATCGACTGGCCAAACAAACTGGAATTGATAAAACCTATATCAGTAAACTTGCTAGTGGCGCAATTAAGAAACCAGGACAGGATAAATTAACCAAAATTGCTGAAGTATTAAATATTGAATTGACTCAACTACAAACTGTCTTTAGTCAACCTGAAGTTGCAGCAGTAGAATTGAACTTGGGTGTCGTAGAACTAGATAAACTTAGAGTTGTCTCAAATGTACACCAAGATTGGGGCAATGCACCAGATGGACTTATTTGTTATGGCAGAATTGCAGAAATTGATACTGTAAAACAATGGATAAGTACAAAATGCTCTCGGATAGTTACTTTATTTGGTTTGAGTGGTATTGGTAAAACTACTTTAGCTATAACCGTGGTACAAGAGCTAGAATCGGAGTTTGATTATATCTTCTGGCGCAATCTTCATAATACTCCTCCAATAGAGAGCATGCTAATAGACTTACTCCAGTCTCTTGGTTGTGAAAAAGGTGAAGAAGCAGGTTTGGATCAACAAATTAGTCTATTATTTTCGCGTCTGCGAAGTTTGCGTTGTTTACTAATATTCGATCAGGTAGAATCGATTTTGGCAACAAGCACATCACGTAAACAGTATAAAGAAGGTTATGAATTCTATGGTGAGCTATTTCGCCAGATAGCAGAATCTCAACATCAAAGCTCTTTGTTACTGATAAGTACGGAAAAACCTAGAGAAATGGCAATATTAGAAGGTGCTTCTAGTTTTGTTCATTCTTTGCCAATAAAAGGCTTGAGTAAATCTTGCCATAAGATTCTTCAGGATAAAGAATTACCAGAACCAGAAAGATGGGATGATTTAATTGAAGCTTATCAGGGTCATCCTCTAGCTTTGAAAATAGTCGCTACAACGATTAAAGAAGTATTTAATGGTAATTTATCAGAATTTCTACGCCAAAATACTCTATTTTTAGGAGATTTAGAGTTTATTTTATACCAAGAGTATGAACGTTTATCAGATTCAGAAAAACAAGTAATTTGCGCGATCGCGTTTTCTGATGAACCTGTATCTATTTCCGACTTAAGTCTACACTTTCAGGATAAAATGCGCGGTTCAGAAATTATGTGGTCTTTAGATATCTTAACAAGACGCTCTCTCTTAGAAATTAATCAAGTTAATAAGATAAGTTTTTACTCGACTCATCCTATGGTAAAAAAGTATCTAAATTTCCAGTGTTAATTTTTAAATGAGTGATTGTTTTAATCCTAATTGTTATTAGGACGCAAATATTGAGGAGTTTGCAGACATATATCCCAGTTATGGAACTAGTCTGATTATAAAAAACAGATATCGTACTAGAACTTAGTGATACTAATGTTGTAGATCACTTTACTCACAATTTTGGGACTCATCAGCAATTAGAGTTTGAAATTATTGACCATTGATTGTATCACCAAAATTTAAACCTAGGTTTGGCTTTAAATCTGAAGGTTGTGATCAGAAAAAAATCATAGCCCGATAAATTTAGGCTATGACCTATTAAAATTAAATACTAAAACCAGAAATTATTTAACTGCTACTTTAGCACCAGCTTCTTCGAGTTTCTTCTTAGTATCTTCTGCATCGTCTTTGGGTACTCCTTCTTTGATAGTTTTAGGAGTTTCTTCTACCATAGCTTTAGCTTCTTTCAGACCTAAGCCAGTGATGGAACGTACCACTTTAAGAATGGCAATTTTCTTGTCTTTGGGTACTTCTTCTAAGACAACATCAAATTCAGTTTTCTCTTCTTCTTCAGCAGCAGCACCACCAGCACCAGGAGCAGCCATAACTACTCCAGCAGAAGCAGCAGCACTTACACCAAAAGTTTCTTCGATTCCTTTAACTAATTCAGCAGCCTCTAAAAGAGAAAGGGTTTTTAGCTTTTCGAGAATTTCTTCTACAGCAGACATTCGTTTGACTCCTTGTGTGAATAAACAATAAACAAATAACCAGCTTTATGCAGCAGCTTGGTCTTCTTTTTCTGATACAGCTTTGATACCTCTTGCCAGAGACGCAGGAACTTCCTTGACTCCGATCGCAATTTTGGTTGCTACGCCGTTGATTGCACCAGCAATTTGAGCGTATAGCTGTTCTTTGGTTGGTAAGTCGCCTAAAGCTTCTACTTGTTGTTTAGACAAAGCCTTACCTTCCATTACACCACCGCGAAGTTCGCTTTTTTTGGTGGCTTTTTGGAATTCCTTATAAGCTTTAACAGCAGCCCCTACTTCTTCTCCTACTAATAGGAAAGCAGAAGTGCCTTTGAGGAATTCCTCCATTGGTTGCCAGTTATCATCACCATCAATAGCAATCTGCATCAGGGTATTTTTAGTAACTTTACAGCTACCGCCAATAGGACGCAGACGGTTTCTCAGATCAGTGATTTCAGCTACAGACAACCCACTATAATCGACGACAAAAGCAAGTTGAGCTTCACTCAAATCTTGTTTGAGTCCCTCAATAATTTCTGCTTTGTTGGCGCGGGTTCTCCCCATTCGGTTTTCACCTCCTTAATCTGGTGGGAACGTTTCCTACCATAAAATAAGACCCCTAGCTGTTTGCCAGAGGTCATGTCTAGTTAATCTTTCTCATCCTTTATTTATCCTCAAAGATAAGAAAGTTAAAAACTTTGTCAGACACTAACCTAAACAGGAAATTAAGCATCTTAGCACCTGCTGTCTCTGGTATTAGTCGTTTTTAAATATTTAGTTGTAGGGAGAGATTAAACAATCTTATCCGAGCGCGTAACAAAAGCTTTTGAGTTTGTTTTAAATTTTTCCCTTAGTTACAAGGAGATTCAAAACAAATCCTCGTTCCTCGATTCTCGTTCCTTATTCCGCCTCCGTTAATTGTAAATCTCTAAGGGCGTTTATGTCCACTTCAATTGAAGGTCCCATAGAAGAAGAGACATAAACACTTCGCCAATAGCGACCTTTAGCACCAGAAGGACGGTTACGATCTACAGTTTCTTGTAAGGCTTTGAGGTTGGTCAATAGGTCTTCAGCACTAAAAGAAGCTTTACCAAATTTCACATGGACAATACCGCTTCTATCTGCCCTAAATTCTAATTTACCTGCTTTAAATTCATTAATTGC
>JASJDF010000196.1 GCA_030065715.1 Xenococcaceae cyanobacterium MO_188.B19
GATGTTATAAAGGCGATCACTCGTTGCGCCTCGCTTTGCGAAACCGCGCAGCGCCAGGCGGAAGCCTGACCGCGATAAGTAGTTAATTACTTCTGTTCTCGTAAATCAACTTACCCATCAACGAAAAATTTACAGATAGAAATAGTTTAAAAATACTTTATAGCATTTAATTCAAAAGTTACCCGTAATGTTACGGGTAAGGAAGGAGCGGCAAATTAAAATACCAGCCTTGATGAATTATTTCTTGAGCCTAATAGTTTAATTGACTGGTTTTAAGGCTGGTATTTTAATAAAGCGCAAGTCCCTAACTTCGCGCTCTTGATGACCAATAACAAAGAGCATTATTTTCAACATAATCAAGCATAAGTGCCGAATAATATGATGTTTGTCTCCTCCTTTAAGTTCTTCCCATAATTGATGGGCTAGGCTGAATCAGCAGGAATTAAGACCTGTGTTCTAGCACGAGTCAAAGCCGTATAGAGGAGTTTTTGGCGATCGCTACACTCTCTCATGTCCGCAATATCTAAAAAGACATAATCAATGGTGCTGCCTTGGGCTTTGTGGGTAGTCAAAGCATAAGCATAAGTAACATCATCAAACATCTGAGAAAGATCGTAATAGTTTTGCCATTGTTTTTTTTTCACAAAATATTGAACCTGTTGGTGATGAACCTCTTTACTCTGGTCATGGAGAATAGACAGGCTTATAGATTTGCCCTCGGAGGGCTGAACCTCCACTTTCCAATAGTCATAAATCTGACCCTGAAACAACAATTGACACAATTGACCTAGTTGAATAACTTGGGCTTCCTCGGAATTATTGACTATAATTCCCCATTTGTTCTTACCTTTAGCTCCAGGTTTGGGACGAAATAAAGGTTTTTTGGCAATTAAGCGATCTCCTGGTACATATAAAGGAGCATCTTCACCCCATAATTGACTACGGACAAAATTGTTTAAAAACTCAACTGTCTTGTTTCTCCAAGCCAGAAATCTAATATGGTCTGGATTTTGCTGAAATTCTACCGATTTAAACCGTGAGATCGCTCGCTCAAACCATTCAGATTCAGGCAAACAAAGAATAGTGTGGTCACTGGTGGTGGTGAAGGGAAAAATAGTCCGAGAATACTTAGGGTCACTGCGGATAGCTTCTGCTATTTTTGCCAGTTCCCCATCATAACGAACCACTTTGGTTAAAGTCGCCGATTGAGTAATCAGATGGCTGGTGCTAACAATTGGTTCTTTTTCTCCTACTGGGGGTAATTGGGCAGAGTCCCCGACAAACACCACCTTCGATAACAGCGAAGATTGTATTTCATAGACAATATCTTGAAAGTCGTTACGGTTCACCATGGAAAATTCATCAATAATAATTACTCCATAGCCAGACCAATCTAAGTTCCCATGAGAGACAAATAATTCTTTTCCTGTATCTTCGTCCAATTGGGGCTGTTGTCCTAAGAGTTGAGCCACTGTTTTAATTTCGATGTCTAGACCTTCAGTTTCCGCTAGATTACGGAGACTCTTAGCAGCTTTATTAGTTGGGCAGGCTGCCACAAAATTCATCTCTAATGAGTTCAACCATTGGATATATTGAGTAATTAAAAAACTTTTACCAGTTCCCGCATAACCAGTAAGTCTAAAAAATTTATCCTGACTATGGGTAAACTTTTTGAGTAATGATAATGCGATTTTTTGATCGCTAGTTAATTTATTACCTAATATTTCATCTATCGATTCTGTCGAATCGACTATCTCTGGTCTTGAATAATTATTCGAGGCAACTAACTTGACTGATACCTTAGTTCCTGTAACTAAAAAAAATCTAGCTTCAAGACTTTGAATTTGACATTGACTGAGACTCAATAACTCTACATCATTGATTTGAATAGTTGCTTCTTTGCCATCAAAACTCAATAATTCTGATTGTGGTTTCAATATTGCTTCAATGACATAATTTGATAGGATTTCTCCCACATGAAACCATTTTCCAGGTTGTGATCTTTCCCTCACTCGATCACTTTGGTTATAAGTAACAAATAAAACTTTTTGCCATAATTCTTTTTTCTGCTTCGTGTCAGCTAAAACAGAAAGGTTCGACCCATCAGTTTTTTGTCTGGTTGGTTTTTGAAGATTTCTCTTCTGAGTTTCTTTCTGATGGGATGGAGTGAAACTAGAATTAAATCCTGGTGGAGAATAAACAAGAGCCATCTCAATAAAATTCTCAGTTGAGGTGCTTTTATTCCAGACTCTTTGACCTTTCAATCTCCACTTACCAGTACTGGGGGAATAATAAAAAGGTCGAGATTCAATGATACAAAAATAAGCCCAACCTCTTAATTCAAAGTCAATTTCTAAGTCACGAAAAATCTGTTCTATTTTGTCCCGATTTTCTGTCACAAGAAAATAGTCGATTGCGCGAATGATGGTTGATAAGTAACTATCATTATTGACTATTTTCAAGCCCAGGAGTAGAACCATTGGCAATAAACAAAATAATCATAAAAAAACAAACTATTACAACCCATTCTTAAAATTTTCTTCTTGCTAGTTCATATTTACTAACCTAAAAAAAGAGTCAGCAACGAGTGCAGCACGAGTTAGCCTTGCACAGATTTAGGTATTTTATATTAGATTTACCATTTTATTTAAGTTGTTTGCTAGTTCGCTTATTGACAATTGAAGGCTAACAATAATTTCTCTGCACACACTCTTATCAATTTTGTGTGCAGAGCTAACTCCTTACTTACTCATTTTTCTTGACCAGCCCTCTCAAAACCTAATTTTCTAACTTGATTCACACAAGAAATAAACTCAAACAATTACTACTACGCCCTTACAGGGCTACGTTAATGACGACCTTCAGTCGTCGCACAGTACGCACAATTTTGTGCAAATTTTTAGACCTAAAAGCATTGCTCTGATTGACTTAGAGGTCGATTATTTGATTATTAACTTTTGTAAAGACAGATTTTAGCCATAGCTCATAATAAGCGAAAGCTTCTGGCTAAGGCTTATTGAGAATACCCCCAAACTACAATTATTTATTGAAATATTTTTGGCTTCAATAAGAAATACATTAGGTAAATTTTCAAGACAGTTTAATTACAAATGTAGTCCTCTTCGTCTCGTCTGCTGCTGTTCGAGATTTTGCGATTGCCCATTTTCCTTGGCGTAGAATTTGGCTAAATGTACATTCACTAAATTCTTTGCCCACTTATCTAAATCAGGAGTTTTCTTCTTTGATAGACGCTGATAAGTTCCAGCTACATAAGCGATCGCTTTTAGATAACACTCAGCAACCTTTGGATCTGCTTTCTCAAAACTTTGGTAAGCGGACGACTGCTCGATCATTTCTAAAGAGGAATTTGATCTTAGATATATTTCCAGGTCTAAGCGAGAGTCACTGATATTTTCTCCCAACTCCTGGTGTATTAATTTAACGCTGTTCTTATATTTAGTTCTGGCGCGGTCAACTGGCTTCGGCTCAGGTTGTCGATTATTCCGCCCTGAAAAAGATGGTACTTGAGGTAGTTCTAGATCGGCTTCTTCCTCATCAAAGTTCAGACGAATCGATGAACTAACACCCGACGACATCCTGACCTCTGATATTTGACCCTGTGAAGTGTTGGTGTTTAGTTTTTTCTCTGTGTTAATTTCTGCTTCTACTTTGAATAGCGATCGCTCTAAACTTTCTATTTGTTTATTAGCTTCGGCGATCGCTTCCCATCGATCACCTTTGTCTGTTGGTACTCCCCTCTTCATCATGGCAGTTACCGCCGAGCCTAGATGAATCTGGGGAATCCGATTAATTCCTTGTTCAGCCAGAGTGCGGTGATCAATTCTTTCATTAATGCCAGCTTTCTCCAGGGCATGGTTAGCATAACTCGACCATGCTGCTCTTTGTTTTTCAAGAAGCTCTCTTTTATTCCAGTCGCGATTCTTATTTTTTTTAAAGCCATGCTCGTCAATTTCTCGCATCGTTAACATGATGTGAGCATGAGGATTATGACTATCTAATTCGTGAAAAGTTACATCAGCTATCATCCCCTCTTTGACAAACAAATCCGACACATATTCTTTAACTAATTGTACTTGTTCAGTGCGGTTTAATTCTCTCGGAATAGCTAACTGTATTTCTCTGGCTAGTTGGGAGTTTATTCGGTGTTCTACTCGTTCTACTTCATTCCATAACTTCTGTCTGTCATATACCCAAAATGCTGCTTGCTCTGGAGCTAAAATAAATTTATTATCTACTCCTTTTTTCTGACTGTAGTCGTGTACTTCTCCTGTTCTAGAGTCCTTAATTTTTTCGGCTGCTCGATATGCTGCTGATGCTGTCGCTGACCTTCCAGCACTTCTAGATATTACACTGGCATTGAAGTAATATATAGCCATAAAACAGACTGAGTATGAGACCAATTTTAGTAAGCCATTGGTATGTGTTCAGTGTACCACGCTGCACAGGTCAATGATACCTGACCAATCCTTGGGTTATGGTAGGGTATTGGTAGGGCTACTTGGAAAGTAAAATATGTCTAGTAAGCTAGAACAGTTATTAAAGAAACAAGAAGAATTAAAAGCTCAGATACGTAAGGAAAAAAATAAACTAGATCAGGCAGAGCGTAAAAAAGATACTAGGCGTAAGATTTTACTCGGTGCTTTGATGATGGATCTGATGAATAAGGGAGAACTTGATGAGAAAAAAATCATGAAGCGGTTAGATGACTTTTTATCTAGGGATACTGACCGTCAGCTTTTTGATTTGACTTTAAAAAAATAATTCTTACTTCCAATTAAATAATTGCTGAAGTGATTTGTTTACATTGGCACAATCATTAACTGCTAACTTACCAATTTTTTTGATTACTAGTACATCATCTAAAGTAAATAATTTCATTCTGACAATAGATTTCGCTTTTAATCCTGCACTTTTTAAATCCATAATCGGCACATCTAAAATCCAGGGAGAATGAGACGCTGTAGTAATCATTGCCATTACACTTTTTTGAGTAGATTTATTAAATGCTGTAGCATCACTTATGACCAAAGCTGGACGTTTTTTTGTCGCTGTAAGATCTGTAAACGGAAAAGGTACTACTACTATTTCAAATTGCTTATAAGTCACTATAAGCTTCCTCATCGGCTTCCGACGACCATTCACTTAGAGTCGCTGATACTGACTCTAAATATTCCCAGTCTGGAGCAGATATTTTTTTCAAAATTACCTTTTCTTCCTCTATCTCAAAAACAATTCGATCTCCTTTTCCAATTTCCAGTTTTTCTCTTACTGCTTGAGGAATAGTCGCTTGATATTTTTGGGTAACTTTAGAAGTTAATTGAGCTTTTGATGTCTTCATCACTAAAGAGAGTTTTAATCACATATCCAGACTCAATTATACCGTAATACGGTATTACAGTAATACCGTATTACTAAATTGTTTCTCTATGGATCGGTCGTTCGTTTCTTAACTTTCCTGAGATATTCCAGGTTATACCCTCGTCCCCAGGCATCGCTAAACTTCTCCCAGATCCCAGAAATACAGACCCACCGCTCGCCTTCTCGTTCTTCAGATTTAGAGCAGTAACCTAACTCTTTAGCCAGATCAAACCAATATCTAAACAATGCTGCTTGGTCTTCTGCACTTTGAGGGTCATCGTTATTGACAACCTGTTTTGCCCTCACGCCTGCCCAATCCTCTTTGAGAGCTTGCATGAAGTAGCCACAAGGGTTTTCTATGTAGCCCGTTTCTCTCTTTCTCACCCGATACAGGGCGATCGCTGCCTCGACCTTCTCCGTAGAAAAGGTCTTCAGCCCATTGACGATAGTTTTATTCCCAGCTACACCAAGTTGGTCTAACTCTTCTAAGTGCGATCGCCAAGATTTATTATTGATTTTAACTTCAAATGTAGGACGGTTATGCTTCTTCTTCGCTTTGTTGAATTTATCATCAACATCGCCGTGATTTTTGTCATTACCAGAAGCATTATCAACATTACCTGAATTAACGTTTAAATCCGTTTTAAGACCAGTTGACTGTGGTGGACAACAATTTATATGTTCACTACCTTTATCTGGGCTAGAAACGGCTGTTTGTTTTTTCTTATTACTCCCATCAGTAGGAGTAGTTATTTTTTTCCCAGTAGAGGCTGTTTCTTTTAGATCAGTAGTTTTGGTAGCAGTAGTATCTTCTTTCCCATCCGCCCGTATTTTTTCTTTAACTGAATTGAGCGGATCTTGAGAATTTTTAGGGGGGGCAGCAGCAGAAGCGGTTTTTTTAGGAGTAGGTTTGGGTTTAGGGCGATCGCTAACTGATTGGGACTCATTACCATTTGATTTAATGCGATCGCCGTCAATTGGATTCGCTTCTGTATTGCTCTTCTCTCTACTTTCTCTATAACCACCTACGGAATCATGCGGATCAGAGGTCGATTTTTGGGAAGTTTTGCGTCCATCTTGGGAAGTTTTGTGTTCCCATCTTTCTTTTTGGCGATTGTTGCCGAATTCGTCAACAACCCAATCATCAACTTGCCAGGGATGATACAAACGTACCTGGTAGCCATGCCCATAGAACGTTCGTTCTACTTTGACCAATCGAGTAGTAACAAGTTGCTTAAAGCAGGACTTAAACCACTTAAGGGAGTAGATTCTGAAGCCAATTTTGGCGCAGTACTCATCAAAATCTGCCTTATCAAATTGTTGTGATATTCCTGGCTTACAACGACGAGCTAGAAATTCAAAGATTATGTCTGCTGCTTTGGGAAGGCGAGACTTGATTATGGAATCGTGAGCAGCAGTAGAGGGTGCAAAGGTTAGAGGTATAGTGTTAGTATTCAATTGTTATTCCCTGGGTGGGGTTTAGCATTAATTGCTTGTGTAGAGGGTCACAATTCTACACAGGCATACTTAAGTAAATACAGCGATCTGTGTCAATTTAACAAGTCACAGATGAACTAACTTTTTCCCTTCAACGCGATTTAATCAGGCTTTAGGGTCATTTTTGTTTGCAAAAATTAACAATTGCTGGTGAGATTGATTCCAAAAAACCGTATTTTATTTTCCATCTGCCTTTTTTCTCTTTAAGGACAGATTGAGAAAAAAAATTATGCACTAAGAGGAGTCGCAGCAACAGAAATAGTCAATTGTCTAGGTTGGCATTTTTGAATCCCAATATTAACTATAGGGGTTTGAGTAGCATTTGTACAGAAAACAACGCTAAGGCTGAAAGCCTTATTCTGTAAGTATCCTAGAACCTTGTTTAGCGATCGCTGTTAGTGTATCAATTAAAGTAAGGTCTATTTGGTACAGATAATTTGAACGAGATTTCAATGGTTTCAAGGGTCTAATTTTCAGAGGGTTTAATTGGTACAGTCCTTAGCGTAACTTTCTGCACGGTTGCTACTCACACCCCCTATATTACTCCCCTCTCCTCTTAAATCTTCAATATATCCATCTTTATACTTAACAGCTTCATTATAGCTATCAAAAACTCCAAAATAGTAAATATATAAAGGTTTATCTGTCACAATTTTTATCCACCAACCCAATTCTTCAGTTTTTTGATTCATAGCTTTTTGATTTTTCCTAAATAGAAAAATGTGAAGGAAAATTTCAGGTGAACTATTTAGAATAATAGGTCATCTATTTAGAAAAATTCAGTGTTTATACGTACATTTCTCTGAAAAATTCTAGAGAATAGCTCTTGGTAAAAAAATACTGATTTGTGTATTTATTTAAAAAGGTTAATCTTGATTATGGGTAAATTTTGTTTTCCATCCCATGAACTGTTCTTTTGATCAATAATAATGAGTTAAAGCTCTAAATATTTAAACTAGTAGGTTTCATCAAATGAGTAATAAGTTAAATTACTCATTTTTTTATCCTATACTTTCAGTGCCACAAAACTGCTTATATTGATGTCGCTTTTTCAATACCTTATTACTACTAGCTTAGAACATTATTGCTCGGAATTTGCGATCGCTTCATTTGACAAATTTAGATGAAATCATTTATCTGGGCAACATATTTTCAAAATCTTTTAGAGGCTGTTTGTAAAAACAATATAAAGAGCAAAATATAAGGATATATGAAAGTTATGAATTTGATTATTTTTGATTTTGACGGAACAATCGCCGACTCTTTTGATATCTTTATTGAAGCGACAAATTGTCTAGCTGAAGATTTTGGCTATCCGAAGCTTTCATCTTCTCAAATAGCACGTTTTAGAAAGCTAAGTTTAAAAACCATGCTTCAGGAGTTGGGAATGCCAAAATGGAAGCTGCCGTTTTTCCTGAGACGCTTCCGCAAAGAATTGAATCGGTTAATGCCCGAGTTACATCTAGTAAATGGTATGAAAGAGGCACTTGTAGAACTCAGCAAAGAAGATTACCTTTTTGGCATCGTTACATCGAACTCTCGTAAGAATGTCGAAAGTTTTTTATATACACAGAAACTCAATCATTTTTTCGACTTTATTTACGGCGGTCAAGTCTTGTCTGGTAAGGCAAAAACGCTAAAAAGAATAGCTCGGCACGCTCAGTTTGAGCCGAAAATTTTTATCGGAGATGAGGTAAGTGATGTAGAAGCAGCCAAACGAGCGGGACTTTCCAGTATCGCTGTGAGTTGGGGATTTAATGACAAGCAAACATTAGAACAATATTCGCCAGATTTTCTTATCGAGCATCCACAGCAATTAGCATCGATAATAATAGCAATATAAAGTGTAGTACGCTTCTCCCTCATATCAACCATGCTGTCATGAGAGACAATTTAGATCAAAATGCTTACCATATAAGCATTTCAAAAACCTAATTTTGAAAATAAGCGCAATCGCCAAATATTTGGCATTTAGGCGAACTCCTGTCTCTTTGATAGGGTAGATGGCTCTAAACACTAATCAAAAATCGAGAGTTGAGATAGCGGTTTCTTTCTGTTGTTCAGTGACTCCTAGATAGCGTTCGAGAGAAGCTAGAGTTTTATGACCTGAGATAGCTTGAATATGGCGCAAAGGAACACCAGCATCACTCATGCGAGTAAGGGCAGTGCGTCTAAAGCTGTGGGTGCTAACTCCCTCAATTTCCAACTTGTGACAAGCTTCGCGCAGAATCGCATCCGCACTAACTTTACGGATGTGATTTTTGCCGTGTCTGCCTGGAAAGAGATGGGGACGAGTATGCCATAAATCGGTGCGATGGTGTTCCTCGATGTATTCTTTGAGTTTAGGATGGATTTGAATTTCTCTAGTTTCTTGTTTGCCTTTGGTGTTGTAGCTGCGAATCACCAACACAGAGCGCACCCCTTTAAAACCGATGACATCACCTCGCAGAAGAGTACAGGCTTCATTAATGCGAGCAGCAGCATAGAGACACACACCGAATAATGCTTTATCGCGGGGCTTGACAAAGCCTTCTGTGAACAATAAAGATATCTGTGCGGGGGTTAGGATTGCTGCTCTACCGTAACGATTTACCTTCATTCTAGGCA
>JASJDF010000197.1 GCA_030065715.1 Xenococcaceae cyanobacterium MO_188.B19
CCGCTAAAATCGAGATAACTTCACTAGAAGTGTTAAATACTTCGCCCATGTTTTCTGGAGTTAAACCAGCAATCTTTTCCAAGATAGTTATAACAACTGAATCGCTGGCAACTGCACCTGTTTCGGGAAATACTAATAGGTGCAATGCAGACACCCCTACTAGAACACCAGCCACTAATTCACCTAATACAGGAGGCAAATCGACTAATTTAGAAAGTTCACCACCTAGTTTACTTGCTAAATAAACAAAGACCAGAGTTAATAAAACTCCTGCTAACACCATTGGTGCAGTTTCTGAATTTGGTTCTGTTGCTAACAAGGGATGAGAAAAAACAAGATCGAAGCTTAATTTACTATCAAGACTAATTGACATAGCAACAATTTCAAATGTTAGTAATTTTCTACTATGACGAGGGTTAGGTACTAGACCAGTGCATCAAATTTGCTACAAAATCCACTCATCATTAACAATAGGTTTTATTCAATGAATAAAAAAAATCAATTGGTTTTTATCTATATTTATTCTACAGTAATAGTGAAAAAAATCAATATTGATTGATTGAATTTTCTTAATTACAAAAAAAACTTATTTGGCTTCTGACACCAATTCTCACTGATTAACAAGAGACTTAGTAGAGGGAACAGGGAATAGGCCACAGATTGAGTAAGGGTTTGAGAGTTTTTTTCTTAAGCGATCACTATTTTAGGTGCAGCAAAATGATATATGAGATAATCACTGATCCTGAACCAGAAAGTTGATTCAGTTTTTGCGCTATTTTGGATTGAGTTGTTCACTATTTCACAATTAACAGTGAATCTTAGATTATGGAAAGATTTTTGGGTTTGGCTTTATTCATAACAACGATCAGTGCTAATCTTGCTTGCTCTTACGCTTCTCAAGTCCCAGTCTCACAGCTCAAATTGACTTCACTAATCTCTACTAAACAGCGTTCTGACGTTAATCAGAAAATCCACTCTACAATCTCTAATTCAACATCTATTGAACGAGGTTTTTTGTCGCAATTACCCGATCTTGATGCTCAAAAGCCAGGTCAAACTCTAGGCTCACCAATGCCCAAAACACCACAAGAAGTAAATCATTTCTCTGAGACTCTAAGACGACAAAGCTCCACAACAGAAACAGAAAATGTGAAGCGTTTTCACGAGATTATGGAGAAAGCTATTACTTACAATCTTTCTGACACCTCAATGGGTCACATCATGCAAGCAGTGGCTGAACAATTTCTGGGAACAGATTACAAAGCAGGTTTATTAGATCGCTCCAAACAAGAAACCCTATTTATTTCCCTCAAGAATTTTGACTGCGTACTTTTTATCGAAACTGTATTAGCGATCGCCCGTAATATTGCCCTAAAGGACTATCAATATCAAACTTTTACCAATCATATTGTTGAGCAGCGATATCGGAATGGACGTTTAAATGGTTACTGTAGTCGCTTACATTATTTTTTAGAATGGATTAGTGATAATCAAAAGCGAGGGACTGTAAAAAATATGGCTCCCGATCTAGGGGGTATTGCTCTCAAGAAAAAGCTGAATTTTATGAGTACTAACCCCAGTCGTTATCCACAACTAGCCAACAATAATGCTAATTATCAATGTATTGTAGAGATGGAAGCTAATCTTCAACCACTGAAGATTGACTACATTCCTAAAAATCAAATCAAGAGTATGTATGCTTATCTTCAACCAGGAGATATTATTGGCATTGCGACTAACATTCCTGGTTTAGATACTACTCACACGGGATTAATCTACCGCAATTCTAAGGGTCAAACAGGCTTGCTCCACGCTTCCCCCATTGGAAAAGTTACTATTGCGCCAGATTTACAGAGGTATGTCAATAACGTCAAACACTCGATTGGTATCCTTATTGCTCGTCCTATTGACCCTCGTCAAATAAAAAATGCCTTTCCACAATAATTTGCCAGCTTATCTCTATTTTTTGTCCTGTACAGAGAATTAAATTATATTTTTGGTTTCTCTGCAACAACAAAAAAGATTGTAATGTCTTGCCAAACTCCTTTATCAGTAAATCGTTTTTCAATTTCTAAATCATAAGCAATTTTTACTTCTTCCAATTGGGAATCAGATAATTTAGTTAAGGGATTTCCTTGAGGATTAATCCAATTACGATCGCCTTGCCAAGTGTTTTTTGCTGTTTCTACTGTTAAATAATGACCTAATTGCTCTTTAGTAATTTTAATATTATTAAATCCTGCTGTTTCTAACAAAGTAGAACATTTTTCAGGAGTGCCTGTAATACTATTCCAATCTGGTAAAAATATATTGCAAACTTCTCGACATAATTGAACAATTAGAGGCGTAAAAAAAGAATCTTGGGAGTAGCAAGAAAAGGCAATTTTACCTCCTGGCTTTAACCAACTATACCAGTTTTGAAAAACAGTAGGTATATCAGTAAACCAAGGAATTGAAGAAGAACAAAAAATAGTATCAAAACTGTTTTCAGGAAAAGTAATATTATCAATATCAGATTCAATTAATTGAATATTAGATATTTGAGCTGCAGCTATTTTTTCCTTAGCTTGCTTGAGCATCACTGGGGAAATATCCACTCCGATAACTGTTCCCTTATCTCCTATTATTTCTGATGCTGCGATCGCGATTATTCCCGTTCCTGTAGCAACATCTAATATTTTTTCTCCAGAAGCTAAAGTTATAGATTCTAATAGTTTTATCGCTCTATTGTAAGTAAAATCATTATCATATTGAGTTCTTTGATCGAAAAAAGCTGTGATTTGCTGTTTATAATTATTATTTGTTAATTGTTGATCGTTCATTACTCATTACTCATTTTTGATGCAAAATTAACCGATTACCAGTAGGATCGTAAGCGTAAATTTCTCTGCCATGGGAAGCGGTAATAATTTCTCCTGGTGGAGGATAACCCATAGCTGTTAAAGTTGCGATTGTATTTTCTAAATCTACTACTTCTAAACAAATACTAAATCCACTACCTTGAGAATTATTAAATTCATTAATATTGGTTTCTTTAGGTTTAAAAATAGCCAACTTTAAATTTTTTAATTGGAATTCTGCATAAACATTAGGAATATAAGGTTCGGGATTTAATTGTAAAAATTGACGATAAAATTCAACAGTTTTATGGATTTTTGTAGTGGCAATAGTAATAAAAGCGTCAACATAGTCTATATTCATTATCATTACAAGTAAAAACCAACCAATAATTTAAAATCTGATGGGAGATGAACTACTAGCCAAATTAATAGCCAAGACTGCTGTAGTTGAGTTTAGCGGTCTTAATCCTGACTGGCAAGATAAGATTAGCAAGTATGTCATAGGTAATCCTGAGAGGATTTGTGCTGTATTCCCTGACAGTGTAGAAACTTTGGCAAGTATCGTAGAAATAGCCAACGCCAACAAATGGCAGATTTTGCCCTGTGGTAATGGAAGTAAATTAGATTGGGGTGGATTGACTGATAATATACACCTTATAGTCAGTACCCAAAAATGCGATCGTATTATTGAACACGCAGTAGGAGACTTAACCGTAACTGTAGAAGGGGGAGTAACCTTAGCAAGCTTACAAGCTACTTTAGCAACAACTAATCAGTTTCTACCCATCGATCCTGCCTATCCCCAGGAAGCAACTATCGGGGGAATTGTGGCAACTGCTGATACAGGAAGTTTGCGGAATCGCTATGGAGGAATTCGAGATTTAGTTTTAGGAATATCTTTTGTCCGTGCTGATGGCAAAATAGCTAAAGCAGGAGGAAGAGTTGTTAAAAATGTAGCTGGTTACGACTTGATGAAACTGTTTACAGGTTCTTATGGTACTTTGGGAATCATCACTCAAGTGACTTTTCGCACTTATCCTTTGCTCTCAGCATCCCAGACTATGTTGGTGACAGGAGAAGGGGAAAAAATTCAACAACTAATTAAATCTCTGCGTAATTCTGGTTTAACCCCCGTCGCTGCTGATGTAGTTTGTGCTTCTGCAATGAAACAACTATCCATAGCAGAAGAGATGGGATTATTAGTTAGGTTTCAAACTATTCCTGAAAGTATTACCGAACAGTGTCAGCAACTCCAGGCTATGATGCAACCTTTGGGATTAGAAGGAAAACAATACTCAGATCAAGACGAAAAGCAATTATGGGAACAACTATCCGAAATTACCAGAATTCCGTCTTCCACAACAGCAATTGTTTGTAAACTAGGATTATTACCAACCCAAGCAGTAAGCCTCTTAAATCAATTAGATCATAAAATTTTGGCAAGAATTCATGTTGGTAGTGGATTAGGAGAATTACAATTATCCCATGAAAATATCGAGATAATTCAAAAATTGCGATCGTATTGTGACATTAATCAAGGATTTTTAACTATCTTGACTGCAACCAAATCTATCAAACAACAAGTCGAGCCTTGGGGATATAAAGGTAATACCGTAAATCTTATGAAAACTATCAAGCAAAAGTTTGATCCCAATAACATATTCAAACCTGGCAGCTATATAAATAAAATTTAAACTCTACTATCAAGAATGAAGACTAACTTTGATCCTCAAAATCCTCCCAAACAAGAATTAATTGATAGTTGTGTTCACTGTGGCTTTTGTCTCTCTACTTGTCCTAGTTATCGTATTATTGGTAAAGAAATGGATTCTCCTAGAGGTAGAATTTATCTCATGGATGCGATCAATAAAGGAGAGGCTGCTATAGATGAAGCTACTTCACCTCATTTTGATAGTTGTTTAGGTTGTCTAGCTTGTGTGACTACTTGCCCTTCAGGAGTAGAATACGATAAATTAATCGCTACAACCCGTCCCCAGATTGAGAGAAACCAACCTCGTAATTTATCTGATAGATTAATTAGAACTTTAATTTTTAATCTTTTTCCTTATCCTAACCGTCTTCGAGCTTTTCTTCCTTCCCTATTACTTTATCAAAAATTAGGATTACAAAAACTAATTCGTAACAGCAAAATACTGGATAAAATATCACCTAGACTAGCAGCAATGGAGTCTATTTTACCTCAAATTACTGCCAAATCCTTACAAGATCAATTCCCTACGGTAATACCAGCACAAGGAGAAACTCGCTATCGAGTAGGAGTGATTTTAGGTTGTGTTCAAAGATTATTTTTCTCACCAGTGAATGAAGCTACAGTTAGAGTTTTAACGGCTAATGGTTGCGAAGTAGTTATTCCGAAAAGCCAAGGTTGTTGCGCTGCTTTGCCAGCTCACCAAGGACAAGAAAACCAAGCTCAACAGTTAGCCAAACAGATGATAGATAGCTTCACTGATACTAATGTTGATACCATTATTATTAATGCTGCTGGTTGCGGACATACCCTAAAAGAATACGGTCATATTTTAGAAAATGATCCAGAATATGGTACTAAAGCTAAAAATTTTTCTGAGAAAGTTAAAGATATACAAGAATTTTTATCTAACATAAAATTAACCCCTAAACTATCTCCTTTAAGTGAACAAGAATTAAACATAGTCTATCAAGATGCTTGTCATTTACTTCACGGACAAAAAATAAGTCTGCAACCCCGTCAATTGCTCAAAAAAATACCAGGAATCACTTTAAAGGAACCTTTAGATGCTGCTTTATGTTGTGGGAGTGCAGGAGTGTATAATATGTTGCAACCAGAAGTGGCAAATGAATTAGGTCAGCAAAAAGTTACTAATTTGATAAATACAGGTGCAGATATCATAGCTTCCCCTAACCCTGGTTGTGCCTTACAAATAACTAAACATCTACGGAATAAAGACAAGCAACCAATCGTAATACATCCTATAGAATTACTAGACTATTCCATAAGAGGGATTAAAGTTATATGAAATTCCAAAATATTATTAACAGTAGCAGAGCTTGGCTATCAGCTACTCCTGAAAGAGCCTTAGATGCTGCTTATCGAGCTGCGATCAAAATCAAAGCTATTGAAGATGACCACTTTAATGGCAAAAAAGTTTCTAGTGAAGAGATGGACTATTCTCCTAGTGTTATTAAAGTATTTCAAGACGATGTTAATAATTATCTCAACACAATTAAAGTTAGACTAACAGAGTTTAAAATCAGTCGTTCCTTATTAATTTTTTCTGATACCCAATCTGCAAGCAATGCCACTGTTATAGAATCAGTTAGTGGTTTAGCTGATGATCCTGATTTAACTATTATCGAAAAGCTAGATTTCATTGATAGTATAACCACTAAATATCAAGATGGTTTTGGAGAAGGTAGAGAACTTAATTTGCTAAAGCAAGGTAATAATAAACAAATCGGTGAAGAAGTTTCTGATGATAAGTCTCAAAACAAAAAATTAAAGTCTGCTGAAAAATCTAAAGAACCTAGTACCGAAACTATTATTAATAAAACTAGCGTTTTACCTCGTTCTTTTATGAGAACAATCGACCGACTTAAACAGGAAATAGACCCCCAAGCAGATACAACTGAAGAAGCAGTTTTAAAGAAATTTCGGAGATCCCGTAATAAAACAGCAATTTCAATTAGATTCTTACTAATCTTAATCATAGTACCTTTATTTACTCATCAATTTACTAAAACATTTTTAATTAGTCCTTTTGTCGAAAAGTATTTTACTAATCATCAAACATTTATTTTTATTAACAAAGATTTAGAAGAAGAAGCCTTCATGGAATTACATCGCTATGAAGAAAATCTTTATTTTAAAAGTATTATTGGTTTAGCTCCACCTATTTCTGATGCAGAAGTAAAAGAAAAAGTTCACGACAAAGCCGAAGAATTAGCAGTGGAATATCGAGATCAAGGTATCAGTGCAGTAGGTAACGTATTTGCTGATTTTTTCTCTTTGTTAGCTTTTGCAATTATTATCTTTTTATGTAAAAGAGAAATCCTAATTATTAAATCTTTCCTTGATGAAATTATTTATGGCTTGAGCGATTCAGCCAAAGCTTTTTTGATTATTCTACTAACAGATATGTTTGTCGGTTATCACTCTCCTCATGGATGGGAAATCATCTTAGAAGGAATCGCTCGCCATCTTGGTTTACCAGAAAATCGCGATTTTAATTTCCTATTTATTGCCACATTTCCTGTGATTCTAGATACAGTATTAAAATATTGGATTTTCCGCTATCTAAATCGTATTTCTCCTTCTTCTGTTGCCACCTATAAAAACATGAATGAGTAAACATTTCATATTTTTATACCCCAAAAATTTATTTTCTGGGTATTATTAGTAATTAAGAATTAGTATTATCTCTTATCCTCAGTATTAAAGTAAATCATTTGTGATGCGGAAATTAAATAGTAAAACTACCCTAGCCATTGGTTTAGGGTTAATCTCTACTTGTATGCTTGCTTCTTGGAGCTATGTAAAAAACTCCCAAACTGCTGAAAATGCTTCTAAATGGCTTCCTGGTGGACAAAATTCTGCTACTTCTGGTGTTAATTTCCCAGTAGATCGCTCTCAAGCAGAAAATCGAGCTACTCTAGTTTCAGCATCTAATCTGATTCAGCAAAATCAGGCAAGACAAGCTCTTGAAAAGTTGCAAAACCTAGAACAAACTTATCCTCTTCTTGCTCCTTATATTCTTTTTAAAAAAGGACAAGCCTATGAATTGGCTGGTGACAATAGTAAAGCTCAAGAAACCTGGCAAGAACTAATAGTAAAATATCCAGACTCTCCTGCCGTAGCAGAAGCCTTATACATACTGGGAAAAACTAATTCTATCTATCAACAACAAGCAATTAAAGAATTTCCCCATCATCCTCGTACCCATAAACTTATTAGAGAATTATTGGAGCAAAACCCAAACCAACCTCAGTTAATGAACCTGTTGGTCAAATATACCCCTGATGAACCAGGAGTGACTGAATTACGAGATCGCCTGGTAGCCGAATACTATACCATATTAACTCCCGAAAACTGGGAAGCGATTGCAGATAGTTATTGGGCAAAATGGGACTATGGTAAAGCAGGAAAAGCTTATGCTAAAGCTCCTCCCACCCCCCGTAACCTCTATCGCGCAGGTCGAGGTCATCATTTAGGAAAAGCCAAACAAACTGCTAAAAAATTCTACCTACAACTACTTCAACAATATCCTAACGCTGAAGAAACAGGATTAGGATTAAGACGTTTAGCCCTAATTGTCGATAAACCCAGGGCTTTAACTTACTTAGATCAAGTAATTAATAATTTTCCTCAAGAAGCAGACGAAGCATTATCACAAAAAATCAGAATTCTCGAACGTCTCAACAACCCTGTTGCAGCGCAACAAAATAGAGATATTTTACTTACTCAATACAAACACTCTGATGCAGCAGCGGAATATCATTGGAGTATGGCTAGTAAAGAAGCTAAAAAAGGCAACCTCGTAGCAGCTTGGAAATGGGCGCAACCAATAGCAATCAATAATCCTACTCACTCTCTAGCTCCTAAAGCTAGTTTTTGGATTGGCAAGTGGGCAGAAAAACTGGGACGAAAAGAAGATGCTATTACCGCTTTTGAAGCTACTCTAAGTCGTTTTCCCCATTCTTATTATGCTTGGCGGTCTGCGGTTGCCTTAGATTGGAATGTGGGAGACTTTAATAGTATACGCTACATTCAACCAAAAATAATCTCTAGTGCCAAGTTTATCCCCCCCGCAGGTTCCCAAGTATTTAAAGAACTTTATCAATTAGGTTTAGAAGCCGAAGCTTGGGGACAATTTCAAGTAGAAATGGCAAACAAAAAAGATTTAACAGTTAATGAGGAATTTACCTATGGTTTGATGCAGCTTTATCAGGGACAAAACTTGCGAGGTATTAATAAAATTTGGTACCTCAAACAAAGAAATAATCCTGAAGATAAACAACAATGGCAGGCTCTCAGACAAACCCCTAAATACTGGCAATCCCTATTTCCTATTCCTTATGAAGCTAGTATTTTCAAATGGTCAAAATACCGTAACTTAAATCCTCTATTGGTAACATCTTTAATTCGTCAAGAATCCCGTTTTGAAAAAGAAATTCGCTCTTGGGCTGGGGCATTAGGATTGATGCAAATTATGCCAGCTACGGGAAAAAGTGCTGCTAAAAGTATTGGACTAGCAAATTACTCGTTAACTAATCCTGAAGATAATATCAATATTGGCACCTATTATCTGGATTATACTCACAACCGATATAATAATAATTCTATGCTAGCATTAGCTAGTTATAATGCGGGTCCTAACAACGTGGCAAAATGGGTAGCTCGCTATGGTCTAAACGATTACGATGAATTTGTTGAAAAAATCCCTTTTAGGGAAACCAAAGGCTATGTAGAATCAGTGTTTGAAAACTACTGGAATTATATGAGAATATATAATCCTGAAATCGCTCAACTCTTTCAACAAATTCAAGCTAGTCAATAAATTGAGTTTAGAGTTCTAGCAGTTATCAAAATTATTATGATTCAAAGACTATAGCCCAATACTGTTGG
>JASJDF010000198.1 GCA_030065715.1 Xenococcaceae cyanobacterium MO_188.B19
AAAAAATTACCTAAATATCCTTTAATTGGTGTTACTTTAATTGGCAGATTGGCTGTAGATAAAAATTACAAAGGGATGGGGTGGGGTAAACTATTAGTGATGGATGCTTTATACAAAAGTCTTGAAGCAAGTAAACAAGTTGCTTCTTTTGCTGTAGTGGTAGATGCAATTGATGAACAGGCAGTAAAATTTTATCAAAGATTTGATTTTCAAACTTTTCCAAAGCAACCATTAAAGCTATTCCGCACGATGAAAAATATAGCTCAAGCTTTTGATTAAAATAAATTACTAAACTGTTGGAAATTGAGGAGTTTTAGTAAAATGGGATTAGCGATCGCAATTTACTAAGAAAGCTAATTTGCTATCTGTCTAAAACTAATAGTAATTCATCAAATCCTTTCATTTTGCAGACATTACAATACTCTTCGTAAAAACTTTCTAGCTTTGCTTTTCTAAATTTTTTTTGCAAACAATCTGATATGTTCTGATTTATTATTTCGGCTAAACTCTGAGTAGGTTGTACATATTCTATTGCTTTAGATTATTGATTGTGTATAGATATGTTCAATTTTAAATATTCTAGAATCATATCATTGAAATTAAACGTCTAATACTGTATTTTTTGGTTGAGTAGAATTAACCAACGGAGAAGACAACAAATAACTAAAGACAAACATAACAAAACTTTATCCTCAAACATGAGCTACCTCAAAGACGGAACTGAAAATTGATGTCAGAGTAAGAGTATCGAGTTGGGATAAAGCTCATGACCACTACTCTTAATTTTGCCACTGCACCAGGACATCAAGTATTAGCAGCAGCAGGGAAGAAGATATTACGCCCTGGGGGAAGAAAAGCAACGGAACAACTGTTTACTTGGGCAAATTTCCAGCCAGGAGAGACAGTATTAGAATTAGCAGCTAGTTTTGGCGAAAGTGCTATTGAAATAGCCAAAAAATTTAACGTCCGTGTTGTGGGAGTAGAAAAAAATCCCGATAGTGTTGCCAAAGCTAGAGAAAAGATTAAAGCTGCGGGATTATCAGACAGAGTAACTATTATTGAAGGAGATATCTTTCAGTTAGATAAGATTACCGACAAGTTTGATTATGTTTTAGCTGAAGCTATCCTTACTATGCAATCGGATGTAGGAAAAGCCAAGATATTATCAGCAATCAAAAACCATCTTAAACTAGGTGGTAAGTTTCTTTCTCATGAAATGTTTGTTCGCATGGATGAGTCTAAAGTGCGTCAAAGTCTATCTCAATCTATTCGGGTTAATGCTAATCCTTTAACAGTAGAAGAATGGTCAAAAGTTTGCCAGGAAGTTGGCTTAACAATACAGCAGCAGCAAACAGGGGAGATGGGATTACTTAATATTAGGCAGATGATACAGGATGAAGGACTGTTAGGAACAGTCAAAATTGTCTGGAATGTTTTAACTAATCCCAATTTACGTCAAAGAGTCTTACAGATGCGCCGTAATTTTCAACAACAGAGAAATAATATCGGTTACATCGTTTTTATTAGTTCTTAGTCGTTGGTCATTGGTCATTAGCGAACAAACAACGAATGATATGCGAAGCGGTATCCTTTAGGACAAAGGACAAAAAACAAAAAACAAGGAGAAATTATGACAGTCGCGATACCCAATAATTCTTTTACAGTTAATTTACAGGATTTAATCGAATATCCTACTAGTGGCATTCTTAGCAAAGTCCTACTCAAAGATAGTAACTGTCAATACAGTTTATTTTGTTTAGCAGCAGGGACGGAAATTGACGAACATACTTCTACTCGTAACGCTGTTATCACTGTAGTAGAAGGAACAGGAAACTTAAATTTAGAAAGCAAAGATATTGCTCTAGCACCAGGAATATTTGTATTTATGCCTGCTAATGCACCCCACGCTTTACAAGCACAAGAAAATCTAGCATTTGTCCTTACTTTATCCGAACAAGTTTCAGTTAGAAGTCATTAGTCATTACTAAAAACAAAGAACAAAGGAGATAATTATGTTTTGCGAACAATGCGAACAAACTGCTAGTGGTAATGGTTGTCATCAGTGGGGTGCTTGCGGTAAAAGTCCCCAAGTGAATGCGGTACAGGATTTATTAGTCTATTGCTTACGAGGACTTGCTCCAGTAGTACTTCATGCTAAAAAACTGGGCATTGATACTAGGGAAGTAGATCGCTTTACCTGTGAATCTCTGTTTGCAACTATGACTAATGTAAACTTTGACCAGAAGCGATTTACTAAATATATCAAAAAAGCGATCGCGCTACGAGAAAATCTCAAAACCCAAGTTCAGCAAGAAACGAATATTACTTGGTCAGAAATATCTAATTACGAACCAGATTACAACGAAAGCTTAGTCGAACAGGGACAAAATTATAATTTAGAGTTGATTGGTAAGTCAGGGGCAAATGCAGATATCTTTTCTCTGAAACTTACTGCATTGTATGGCATTAAGGGTGCTGCCTCTTATGCTTTCCATGCTTACGAATTGGGACAGGAAGATGAAGCAGTGTATCAATTTGTGCAACAGGTTTTAGCTACTATAGATAATCAGGATTTAGGTGTAGAAGATTGGGTTAATCTGGCTCTAGAAATCGGGAAGATTAACTTGCGAGCAATGGAATTAATCGATGCAGGACATACTAGCACCTATGGTCATCCTGTACCGACTGCTGTACCTTTGAATCACAAACCAGGTAAGGCAATTTTAGTTTCGGGACATGACATTAAGCAGCTAGCAGCCATCTTAAAACAAACAGTAGATAAAGATATTACTGTATATACTCACGGGGAATTATTACCTGCTCATGGTTATCCTAAACTAAAAGAAAAATACCCTCATTTTTACGGTCATTTTGGTACTGCTTGGCAAAATCAAACTAAAGACTTTGGGAAATTCCCTGGCGCAATTGTAGTTACAACTAACTGCCTAATGCCTCCCCATGAACATTATGAAGAAAAGCTTTTTACTCTGGGACCCGTGGGCTATGCTGGATTAAATTATCTCCCTGCTAAAGCCAATGGCAGTATAGACTTTTCCCCTGTAATTGCCAAAGCTCAAGAGTTACCAGGATTTACTGAAGAATCAGAATATCGTGAGGTTACTACCGGTTTTGCTCGCAATGCTGTTTTAGGAGTAGCTGATAAGGTTATTGATGCGGTAAAACAAGGTAAAATTCGGCACTTCTTCTTAGTTGGTGGTTGCGATGGGGCAAAACCAGACCGTAATTACTATGCTGAATTTGTGGATAAAGTACCCGATGATTGTGTAGTCTTAACTCTTGCCTGTGGTAAATTCCGCTTCTTTGATAAAGAAATGGGCAATATTGGAGGAATTCCTCGTTTGTTAGATGTAGGACAGTGTAATGATGCTTATTCGGCAATTCAAATTGCTGTAGCTCTTGCTAACGCTTTTGAGGTAGGAGTTAACGAAATACCCCTTTCCATGATTCTTTCTTGGTACGAACAAAAAGCAGTAGCTGTATTACTCACTCTACTTTATTTAGGAATTAAAGATATTCGCCTAGGTCCTACTCTTCCTGCTTTCCTCTCTGCTAATGTCTTACAACTCTTGTCAGAAAAATACAACCTGCAATCAATCACTACCCCAGATGCAGACTTAGCAGCTTGTTTAGGCTAATATGGATTTTATATTTATTCAGCAAGACATAATTCTTTTTTTGCGATCGCTAATAGCTGGAGTAATCTAAAACATTTCAAATTTGATTTCCTCTTTCATTACTTCTTAGTTATAGAATTAATTAACTAATTTCAGTAGAGCAACTAGAATCTGTTCTAGATCTTCTAGTTGCAGACTCCCCGAAGATCTAAACCCTATCAACGTTTAGCGGTAGAACTAAAACTATTCAATTTCTTAAACTGTTTAGCTTGCTCTTGCATTCGTTGGTAAATGCGATCGCATACTAACTCACATAACTCAAAGATTAAAGGGTCAGAAATTTCATAGTAAACACTCACCCCTTGAGGCTTACGAGATAAAATCCCTGCTTGAGTCAATACTTTAAGGTGTTTTGAGAGATTTGCTTGTCCCAAACCAGTTTCAGCACCAATTTCACTAACATTCTTTGCTCCTGATTTCAGACAACTGACAATTTGCAGCCGACTAATTTCTGAGATAACTTTAAAATATTCAGCAACTGGGGCGAGAAATTCAGCAGTGGTTGATGTCTTGGACATAAATATTCTAGATACTAGTTTGTATTTATTAAACGATTGAATTTTGTGAATGCTAATATTATATAGCTATACAGTTAAATAACTAAAAAAATCTGAACGCCTAGTGAAGTAATTCTTTTAACTATCTCGTAACTTATGGCGAGATTATACTAAATCCTGTTTAGATACCCTACTTAAAAGTTGCGAGAAGTCAGAAGTCAGAAGTCAGAAGTCAGAAGTCAGAAGTCAGAAGTCAGAAGTCAGAAGTCAGAAGTCAGAAGTCAGAAGTCAGAAGTCAGAAGTCAGAAGTCAGAAGTCAGAAGTCAGAATGAAAAAAGGATTGCAAGTTTTTGAATGATAATAAATGAACTCTCTATATATGTAGCTATTTTTGAGAATTAGTATCAAGTGTAAAACGATGCTCGAATATTTAAGCAAACTAAAGTTATCCCAATTCTAAAAAAAAAATAAATTATTACGTTATATTGCTATATGGTTATGTATTCTAAATAAAGAACTGCTAAGAAATGTAAATAAGAATTTCGTTTTAGCACAATATTGCATCCATCTTTAAAAGATGCGATCTCTGTTTCAAGAAATTATTGGTCAAGCCAGTCAGGAAATCCAGACAGTAATTAATAGCCTCAATATGGCGCAATTTAGTTACTCAAAGTTAGGACAAATGTTTTTGATCAAGAATAGTCAATTTAAGGAGACAAATATCATGTTTAACAATGTAGGTACAATTGATCGCGTAATCCGTTTAGTTGTAGCCAGTGTTTTATTCTATGTCGGTTTAGCAGTTTATGGCGGTTCGACTTTAGGAATTGGTTTGACTTTTGTTGGTGCTGTGATAGCAATTAGCAGTCTAGCGGGTTCTTGTATGCTTTATGGCTTGTTGGGGATCAATACTCGTAAACAAAATCCCCAACAATAATAGTCCCAAAAGAGTTCTACAAACCATGAATCAAGAAATTTAAAAAGGTATTTAACAATGGAAAAAAGTTTACCCCTAGAAAGTCCTTCAATGTCACGAAGGCAATTACTCAATTTTCTTACTGGTGCAGCGGTTGCTGCTACTGCTGGTGCAGCTTTATATCCTGCTGGTAAGTTTTTCGTTCCACCACAAGAAGTTGGCGAAGATGGTTCAATAGTTGCTAAAGATATTAACGGTAATCCAATTCCTGCTCGTCAGATTCTAGATTCACCGCCAGGAACTCGCGCTTTAGTGGCGGGATTAGCAGGAGAACCAACCTATCTTACTGTCCAAGAAGACGGGACACTTCATCCTTGGGGAATTGTCGATAACTGTACCCATCTAGGCTGTACTTTTCCTTGGAATCCCAATGATAATCAATTCCAATGTCCCTGTCATGGTTCTCGCTATGATAAAGAAGGAAGAGTAGTAAGAGGACCAGCACCACTACCTTTGCGACTAGCTCACGTCAGCGTTGTAGGGGACTATATTCGGATTTCTCCCTGGACAGATATAGATCCACGTACTGGGAAAAAACCCTGGTGGGTTTAGGTCTTTAGCTTTGTACTTAGAAAAGGGTCAAAGAACTTATCTATAATTGCTTTGACCCTTTCAAGTAGCTTACCCGTGATAGCTGCTACCAATTTAAACGCCAGTGATTTGATATAAATTTATTAACTTCAAAATGATAATCATGAACATCGCAACTATTCAACAACGTTTATTTGCTTGGGGGATGGGAAAAGCTAATGCTGCCAATGCGAGGGCGATTAAGTTAATTGATTGTCCTGAATATGAAAGCTTAGCAGAACTTAAACAAGCATTATTGGGAAATTTAAAGCATAAAGTCTTAGAAATCGGGGCTGGTGCGGGGGCTAACTTTGCTTATTATCCTAGGCAAATTAACTGGATTGGTGTAGAACCTAATCCTTATATGCATTCCTACTTAATACAAGAAGCCAAGCAGCAAGGACTCTCTGACATCACAATATATAAGGGAACAGCAGAAGATCTGCCAGTGGAGGATGGAAGTATCGATACGGTTGTCAGCACTTATGTTCTCTGTTCTGTTACCGATCCTTACGCCAGTCTCCAAGAAATTAAACGTATACTCAAACCTGGAGGTAATTTTATCTTTATCGAACACGTTGCAGGAGAATGCGGCACTTGGACGAGAAGAATTCAAGATGGTATCGAGCCTGTTTGGAAAACTTTGTTTGATAACTGCCACACTAATCGAGAAACCTGGAATCTTCTTCAACAGATTGGTCTAGAAACTATTGATTACTATCAGTTTAAACTTGCTTTTCCCATTGTCAGTCCTCATATTGCTGGAGTAGTCAAAAAGAAAGCGATCAAAAGCTCTAAACCTGTTGTGAATCTTCAGGTAAAACAAATTGATTGATTTGTAGTTGACGAAATTTTGCATAATATTCACCTCATTAAAAATTTAGTTCTCTAGCTAAAACTTTTGTTCTCGCAGCAGCTTAATTATTTTGATACTGGTTAATACTGGGGAAACCCCAGCTTATTTGACCACCATGTTGACACTAATATTAAATAGGAGTTTTAAATGACATCAATTACAAATTCTCAACCACAAGTTATCGATCTTTCACCAGAGGAATTTATTCGGTTAGCCAACCCTCATCGGCTAATTGATGTTCGCAGTAGTTTTGAGTATAGGATGCTTCATGTTCCAAATGCGCTCAATTTAAGTCTTCCTCGCATTTTGATGAGTAGCAATTCTTGGCTGAGTCGTTGGGTTCTACCTCAGTGGTTTCGAGAATTGCCTAAAGATCAACCCATTGCCTTAATTTGTCTGACGGCTCACCGTAGTCCTCTGGCTGCCCAAAAACTGGTAAAAGTTGGATTTACTAAAGTCTATAACATCACAGGAGGCATGATGGCATGGAAAAAAGCACATTTGCCAGTGGAAAAATAAATAATAATTAAAGACCATTTTGTGCCTATGGCATTGAAAGCTAACTCAATTTTAGCTGCTCCTCTAACTGTGCTGTCTTTCTTTGTCCCCCTAATCGCTATCTACAGTTTAAACTTTGTCTTCAGCACTGCTATTTACCCTAGTTGGCACAGCTTTATTTAATCGAGAAGATGCAATCTCTTTAGTGTATGGAACAGTCATGGGAAATCTTTCTATTGTTCTCCAGATTTAAGCTTTGAGAGTTTCACAAGTTTCTCAATTTGTTTTTCTAATCTCTAAATTGAAGGCTCATGTTTGATGAAGGAGTTACCATTATGACTGGTCAATATTTAACTCGCAATCTGGCAACTGATGATATCACTGTCTCAAGTCATCTATCGTCTCTCACCATAGTCGGTAATAAAATATCTCAAATACCAGGAGATAAACAAGATTCAACATCTATACATCTCAATTTTGCAGTCAAAGAACGTCAGGATGAACCCTGTGTTTTAGCTGGAGCAGAAGAATTAGAATTGATTCTGGACTCCAAAGATGCTTTTGAATTGGGTTTAATTTTAACTGCTATGGGTATGAAAAATCGCAAATCCTCAGAATTATCGGCAGTTGAAATGAAGCTCTACAATTTAATTGCAGAATTAAATCAGATGTAACTGAATCTTAAACAATAACTATGGTAGAAGTAAATTGGCTGACAGCTTTAAGTGGTGGTATGTTGATTGGGCTGAGTGCAACTATTTTGTTAGCCTTTGATGGTCGGATTGCTGGGATTAGTGGGATTATTAATGGGGCAATTCGAGAGGGAAGAAAAGAATCTTGGCGTTGGTTTTTTATTATTGGAATGCTAACAGGGGGTTTGTTCTACAAGTATTTCTTACTGCCTGAAACTACAGTTTCATTTTCTTTCAATCCCTGGTCAATGGTTGTGGGAGGTCTATTAGTTGGTTTTGGGACAAAGATGGGCAATGGTTGCACCAGTGGTCATGGGGTATGTGGCTTAGGTCGATTATCTTCCCGTTCCCTCATTGCTGTTATTATCTTTATGACTACTGCTATAGTTACAGTCTGGTTTACTCGTCATTTATTAGAATTATGAAACAGAATTTAGTGGCTCTAGTTTCAGGTCTTCTATTTGGTTTAGGATTAAGTATATCTCAGATGATAGATCGCGATCGCGTTTTAGGTTTTTTAGACATCACAGGTAATTGGGATGCAACACTCTTATTTGTCTTGGGTGGTGCTGTGGGGGTTACTATTGTTGCTTTTCGCTTTATATTGCGCTTATCTCATCCAATTTGGGGAGATAAATTTTATTTACCCACTAAGAAAGAGATTGATCGACCTCTGATTATAGGAGCTGTGATTTTTGGTATCGGGTGGGGTATTGCTGGATACTGCCCAGGACCTGGTCTTACCGCTTTGGTGATTGGGGGAGTGAATCCAATTATCTTCTTCTTGGCTTTAGTGTTAGGTTCTTTTCTTTATGACTTATACCATTTGACCAACGTAGAGAAAGAAATAAAGCATTAATAATATAAAATTTTCTGGACTCTAAAGCTTTATCTGCTCTTATTCATGCTGTTTTTAAACTTCGTCGAACTGTTGTTATACAAGAGTTATATAGAGCTATCTTCACAACTTCCTCAAATTATTAATTTACAAAAGAATTATCAGCCTCCAACAAACACTTGCTCTCTAAGTGCGATGAGGTGGAAGTTATCAAGAGGAACTAACACTTATGGTAGCAACAGCAGATAGCCAAAGAAAACTCCTACATGATAAAGAAAATGCTTTTGTCCTCTGGTTTGAAGAAGTGGGAATGTCGGATGTTTCTCTCGTAGGTGGTAAAAATGCTTCTTTGGGAGAAATGATCCAACAGTTAACACCTAAAGGGATTAATGTACCAGGAGGTTTTGCTACTACTGCTTATGCTTATCGTTATTTTATTGAACAGGCTGGACTAGAAACTAAGCTGCGTCAACTGTTTGCCGATTTAGATATAGAAGATCTGAGTAATTTGAGGTCTCGTGGACAACAGGCTAGGGCGTTAATTCTCAATACTCCTTTTCCTGTAGAATTAGAAACTGCAATTATCAACGCCTATAGTGAGTTATGTCAGCGATATAGTCTGGACTCTGAATCTTGCGAACTTCCTGCGGGGGAAACTGCTATCTGCGATCGCTTTGAAGGGGAAGCTAAAGAATTTTGTGAAAAGTACTGTTATAACGTTGATGTAGCAATTCGTTCTTCTGCCACTGCTGAGGATTTACCCGATGCTAGTTTTGCGGGACAACAGGAAACCTATCTCAATGTTCATGGTATTCAACCTGTTCTGGA
>JASJDF010000199.1 GCA_030065715.1 Xenococcaceae cyanobacterium MO_188.B19
TGAGGAGGTCCTACGGGTTTTGTTCGATACCAGCTAGAAGTTTTAATAACTTTAATTCCTGGAATTTGGTTTAAAGAAATTAAAGCATCTTCTAAGGTTTGACGAGAATCTCCCAAATTACTGCCTAAAGCGATTGCAACTTTATTGAACATTTACCATTTACCATTGAACATTTATCAGTTAACAGGCAATAGTAATTAATGAACAATCAACAATCAACAATCAACAACTATCTACTAACCACTAACAATTACTCATGTCCCAACGTCCCATATATCTCGATTGTCATGCTACTACTCCCGTAGATCCAAGGGTATTAGAAGCGATGCTGCCTTATTTTACCGAGTATTTTGGCAATCCTTCTAGTGTTCATCAATATGGCTGGGAAGCAGAAATGGCAATCAAGCAAGGACGAGAAATTATTGCTCAGGCGATCAATGCTACACCAGAAGAAATAGTATTTACCAGTGGAGCAACCGAAGCGAATAATTTAGCAATTAAAGGAGTAGCAGAAGCTTATTTTAGCCAAGGAAAACATATTATCACTGTAGTGACCGAACATAGAGCAGTTCTCGATCCTTGTCAATATTTACAAACTCTAGGTTTTGAGATTACTTATTTACCAGTAAAGCCTGATGGATTAATTGATTTAGAGGTATTAGAAGCAGCCATTCGCCCTGATACTATTCTAGTTTCGATCATGGCAGCCAATAATGAAATTGGAGTCCTACAACCTCTAAAAGAAATCGGCGAAATTTGTCATAATCATCAAGTTTTGTTTCATACCGATGCGGCACAGGCGATCGCAAAAATTCCTCTAGATGTGGCACAAATGAATATAGACTTGATGTCTTTAACAGCTCACAAAGTCTATGGACCAAAGGGAATTGGTGCCTTGTATGTCCGTCGTCGTAACCCCAGAGTTAAATTAGCTCCCCAATTACATGGAGGAGGACAAGAAAAGAATAGACGTTCAGGAACGCTTTATACACCCCAGATTGTGGGTTTTGCTAAAGCTGTAGAAATAGGCATTGAGAACATGATTAAGGAAAATCAAAATATTGGGCAATTGAGAGCAAAACTTTGGTCAATACTACAGCAACTAGAAGGAATAGTGCTGAATGGACATCCCACCCAAAGATTATCGGGAAATCTCAATGTTAGTGTAGAAGGTGTGGATGGCTCTGCACTACTATTGGGGTTAAAATCCACAGTAGCCGTCTCTTCGGGTTCAGCCTGCTCTTCTACTAAAATTGCTCCTTCCCATGTTTTAACTGGATTAGGAAGGTCGAAGAAACTAGCTTATGCTTCTGTACGTTTTGGTATTGGTAGATTTAATACTATGGCGGAGATTGAGACGGTAGGAAAAGCTGTAATTTCTACTATCACTGCTTTAAGACCAAGCCAAAAAATAAGTAATTTTAGTTTATCCTCTGACCACACTTCCCAGAATCTTGACTCTACCGAAATCACAATTTAGGTTTTTAATCAGAATTTTTTATCAATGAATCCTACAGTCTAGATTTTTTTAATAAGAAATATGAATAATCTCTATACTCAATCTACCTAATAGATATGGTTTGGTTAGCCTATTTAATTAATTTTGTCTAACTACTTCAAGAATTTTCTTGGCAAAAATTGATCACGAAGGTTATATTCAGGTTAAAATTCCATAAGGCGAGATTTAGAGAATTTCCGTTAGCACAGAACAATCTCAGCTTGATCTGAGTGACTGCTGTTGAACTGAGCTATTATTTTTTAATAGTTACTAACTGGCTTAAGGGGAATGAAAGCTGATTAGCTTTAGACTGTATGTTTATAGCTTGGCAATAGGTAGAAATCTCAAAACCTCTCCCTATTAGTCTCCCTTTAAAGGCAAGACTTCTGACCGCATTCAGCGTTCAGCGCAGGCATCTTCATTTTATATACGAAGGTGTTATCCGAAAGTGTATCCCCCAGGACGGCGCGTAACGCCAACCTAAATTTAGCTACAAGTCCCCAGTTCTACACTGAGAACAAACGAATCAAAGCTTATGGCTTGTAGTTTATAGCTTTTCGGTGAGTAGCAGCTTCAGTAGTTTGTCTAACTCAAAAAAAGCTTCAGAGGGTCCCACTATATTTTCTCTAGTCGAAGGTACTCTGCCGTAAAACGACGGACCCTGCTTCGACTTCGTCAAGAAAAGTTATTAGCTAACCAAGAAGAATAAATAATTGTTTCCGAGTATTTCTAGAAGGTCGAAACTGACTAAAGAACTTTTTATTTAGATGATTTTATGACTCATTCATCGGTTGAAATAGATGAAATTGCTGACTTTACTGAATTTTTTTAGGACAAACAAGAAATATGAAGACAAGAGAATGGAAAGTCTTCACCACCAATTAAGATTTTGAGGAAAATTAATGCCAAAACAAATTATTATTGCGGAACAGCATCACATCGCTGCGGTTTTTTGGGAAGAACAAATTCAAGAATTAGTTGTTGCTACAGGAACACAACAGGTAAGTGACATATATCTTGGCTCGGTGGAAAATGTCATTCCTGGAATTGATGCAGCTTTTGTCAATATTGGTGATGCAGAGCGCAACGGTTTTATTCACGTTACCGATTTGGGTCCCCTACGACTCAAAAAAACCGCAGCAGCGATCACAGAATTACTAGTTCCTGACCAAAAAGCCCTAGTCCAGGTGATGAAAGAGCCAACAGGCAATAAAGGTCCAAGGCTTACAGGTAACATTACTCTGCCAGGAAGATATTTAGTATTAATGCCCTATGGAAAAGGAGTAAAATTATCTCGACGCATCAGAGATGAAAATGAACGCAGTCGCCTCCGTGCTTTAGCTATCTTGGTTAAACCAGCAGGAATGGGTTTACTAGTCCGCACCGAAGCAGAAGGTAAGGCTGAAGAGGCTATTATGGAAGACCTGGAAAACTTGCAAAAGCAGTGGGAATCTATCCAATATCAAGCCAGCTATGCTAAACCTCCTGCCCTATTAAATCGGGACGATGATTTTATTCAGCGAGTACTGAGAGATATGTATTCTTCGGAAGTGAATACCATTGTGGTTGATTCACAACCAGGAATGAAAAGAGTTAAACAGCATATTTCTAATTGGAGTGGTGGAAATTCTCCTCAAGGGGTATTTGTTGACTATCATCGAGAACCTCAGCCAATTCTAGAATATTATCGAGTAAATGCTGCGATTCGTGAAGCTCTTAAGCCAAGAGTAGAGCTACCTTCTGGTGGTTATATTATTATGGAACCGACAGAAGCTCTTACGGTCATTGATGTTAACTCAGGGTCTTTTACCCGTTCTGCAACAGCAAGAGAAACCGTATTGTGGACAAATCGAGAAGCTGCTACAGAAATCGCTCGTCAACTACGGCTACGAAATATCGGGGGTGTGATTGTAGTTGATTTCATTGACATGGATACTAACCCTGACCGCTTAAAATTACTAGAACATTTTAATCAAGCCTTACGATCAGATAAAGCCAGACCTCAAATTGCCCAACTATCAGAATTGGGTTTAGTAGAATTAACCCGCAAACGCCAAGGAAAAAATCTTTACGAACTATTTGGTCAAACTTGTCCTAGTTGTGGTGGTTTGGGTCATTTAGCTCATCTACCAGGAAAAACCCAAGGAGAATCTTTAGAAAGTCCCCCTATTGTTCCTCCTGCTGCTATTTCTCTTCCTGCACCAGAAAAAGTTGAACAACGCAAAATTATCGACTTGTCTACAGACAAAGATTCCGATAGTGGTTCTTCTGTCCTAGAATTAGTTAATCATCCTAATTACCAAGAACAAGGTGGTCTTGCTGGTAAAAGCAGTCGCCGTCGCCGTCGTCGCAACGAGATATCTCTGAAAGAGGTTTTACCAGAAACAGAACCCACAGCCAATATTCCTAGAGAGTTGGATAAAGATCGCAACCGGGTTACTAGTAACGATGAGCGTAAATCTAGAACTATTACTCGCTCTCCTAGAAAAGAAGAAGTTCCCCTAGAAAAAGTCTCGGTAGAAATGACTCCATTCGAGCAAGAATTATATGCTTTGATGGGTATATCTCCTTTAGTGCGGTTAGATAGAGAATTTAAAGACCCTAAATCAGTTATTCTTTATGTCAAAGCGCCAGGAGAAGAAGATCCAACAGTTGAGAAAGTTGAAACAGTTGAATCATCAGATTCATTATCTGAATCTGAAACTACTATTTCCGAAACACCAGTAGAAGAAACTATATCTGAATCTACATCTGTAGAAAAACCCCCAGAACCAAAATTACCAGTAGAAGAAGAAACAGAAGTGCAGTCAACACCAGTCGATAATACTGATACTGCTACTACTGAAAATGAAGAACCAACTAATGGTCGCCGTCGTCGTCGTCGTCGTTCCTCAGTTCAAAAAGAAGTTACTGTATAGCAGATGAGTAATTATCTCAGTTTTGAGAGGAATTTACTCTCAGAACTGACTAATAAAAATACTTTGGTAGCTGGAATAGACGAGGTAGGAAGGGGCGCGTTATTTGGTTCAGTGGTGGCTGCTGCTGTAATGCTTCCCCTATCTACTATTGAGAAGCTCGAAGAAATTGGGGTCAAAGATAGTAAAAAATTGTCTCCGAAAAAGCGAAAAAACTTAATCGAACCGATTAAAAATATAGTTACTCATTGGTATGTTGCTGAAGCAACAGTAGCAGAAATAGACAGAGTTAATATTCTGCAAGCTTCTTTATTAGCAATGAAAAGAGCGGTATTAAAACTTGAACCATCCCCTGATATTTGTTTAGTTGATGGTAAATTTTCAATTCCCGATCTATCTATTCCTCAAAAAACTGTAATTAAAGGCGATCAAAAATCTTTTGCGATCGCTGCTGCTAGTATTTTGGCTAAGGTATGGCGCGATGATTTAATTGTGAGTTTGGCTCAAGAATATCCTGAATATGATTTAGTTTCTAATAAGGGTTATCCTACAAAAAAACATCGTCTTGCTTTGCAAAAGCATGGTGCTTCTATTCACCATAGAATCTCTTTTCGCTCTTGTCAGAATTTATGATACCCATTCAAGAAACGCTATAGTATCACAGGAATTAGAGAACCTTCATATTGAAGACAGTTATTATGATGGACACAGTTTCAGTTATGGGATCTCGGAAGTAGCTAACTCCTGACTATGCAATAGAAAAGTAACTGATAGTTATAGATTTTATTCCAAAACATCATCATTAAATTGCTATATCTAAATTATAAACATCAACTTACAGTCAAAAATCAGAATCTTGATTAGCAAAATGTTATGCAATAAATATTAAATAAAGTTGAAATTCTGAATAACTGTGTACTTTTATAAAAAGTAAGTGTCAAGGGAAGAATTGGTATTCCCTTTTACAGCCAATGGGGATCGAGAAGTGTTAGGTTATATAAGAATTAGTAAATAAAGTTTTTAAACGCTTCAATAATTATGTCTCAAATACTCGATCCCCTGCCTAATGGCGAAAATAATCGTGTTCTATGCTGCTATGTAAACCCCACTAGCCGAATTCAAATCGCCAGAATTACCAATATTCCAAACTGGTACTTTGAAAGGGTGGTTTTTCCGCAACAGAGAATGGTTTTTGAGGCAGTACCTCAAGCATTGTTAGAAATTCACACTGGAATGATGGCTAGCGCGATTTTATCTGATACTATTCCTTGTGAACGCCTCTGTGTGGAAGATGCTAAAAACTTACCTAGTCATGCTTCCAGACGGGAGATCCCTGCTTCGGAAAATAATCAAATAGGTGTTAATAGTTCTGCGGAGATTCCGACTTCTAAAACTACCGTCAGCGTTTAAGACTTAAAATTATTAGTATTTAGAATTTAATAAATCAAGATTAGAATGGAGTTGTTAATAGTAACAATTCCATTTTTTTATTACCCAAACAAATACAAAATAGTATTTTTTATTTTCTGATTAAATATACTTAAATTAAAATAAATTCAAAAAAGTTTATTATCTATCAGATATTTAACAAATCTTGTAAATTAAGTAAGTAGTTCATAGCTCTGAAAACTCTATATTTTGATCGAACTATTCAACAAGTAATTTTGGGTGACTAAATTTTGGATTTACCTTCTTTTCTCTGGTTGTGGAAAATAGCTGCTTGGTCAATGGGACTCACCATACTCGCCTATCTATTACAATGCTTATCTGGTGGTATTGTTTGGTATGCTCGGTCTAGTAGAATTCCTCGTCCCTATTGGTTGAGAAGTTTTCACTACACTTCTGGTGTGGTGATGGTTTTACTAGTGTTACTCTTGCTAGTGATCGGGCTTATTGGCACCATTGGTCATTATGGTAGCTTAGGACAATCATCCCATCTAGTAGCAGGATTATTAGTAGTTTTCTTGACTTTATTGTCTGCTTGGAGCGCAAATCAAATTAATAGTAGAAATATGTGGGCGAGAAATCTACATCTCATTGCCAATATTTTATTGTGTGGGGGATTAGTTTTTGTTTCTCTCACAGGATGGTCAGTGGTTCAAAAGTATTTACCATAGTAGGATTGGGAGACTAGAAGACTGGGGAGATAGAGAAGACAAGGGAGTCCTAAAGGATATATGCGCTTGCGTAGCTCTACCCGAAGGGTCAGCGGTATCCCCTTGTGGGACACCTGCGGATAACAAGGGAGACTGGGAGAAACTATGAATAACTAACCGCTTAATAATTAAATTTGTACTACTGAAGATTAATTCTACCCAAGGTAAAGCGATATAATAGACCTCTTGCTAAAGATTTTGTGCTTCTGGTAATCTCAAATCGGACTGGGGAATATGGAAGAAACCAAAGAAATTATTATCATTGGTGGTGGCGTAATTGGATTGGCGATCGCCATTGAATTGAAACGACGAGGAGCAGAAGTTAGGGTAATTAGTCGAGACGGGCAACAAGCAGCCTCCTATGCAGCAGCAGGAATGCTGGCACCCATGGCGGAGAATATAACTGTGGCTCCAATGTTAGAGTTATGTTTAAAATCTCGGTGGCTTTATCCAGAATGGACTCAGAAATTAGAAGAATTAAGTGGTATTGATACGGGTTATTTGCCCTGTGGGATTCTAGCACCTGTATCAGAAAGGGCAAATCAAGAGGAGCTATTAAAAGAATCGAATCAAAAAATTTGGTTGGATCGGGATAATATTGCCTTTTATCAACCAGGATTAGGTAAAAGTATTATTGGTGGCTGGTGGTATCCCGAAGACGGACAAGTAGATAATCGCTGTTTAATGCGATCGCTTCTTCAAACAGCCCAAGCTCTAGACATAAAAATACAAGAAGGAGTCACAGTTAAAGCAGTCCAACAAAAACAAGGTAAAATCGACCGCATCATTACTTCTGCGGGGGAAATTGCAGCAGAAAAATATGTTTTAGCTACAGGTTCTTGGTCAAGTCAATTATTGCCCATTCCCGTCCGTCCTGTAAAAGGACAAATGCTCTGTCTGAGGATGCCGAATCAACCCCACGAACCCTATCCCTTACAACGGGTATTATTTGGGGATAATATTTATCTCGTACCCAGACAAGATGGCAGACTTATTATTGGTGCAACAGTAGAGGAAGTAGGTTGGACTCCCCATAATACTCCTGGAGGAATCCAAAAACTACTTGCTAAAGCCATTGCTCTCTATCCTGGAGTTGCAGACTGGCAAATTGAACAATTTTGGTGGGGTTTTCGACCAGGAACATCTGATGAGTTGCCCATACTCGGTGTTAGTCCCTGTGAAAACTTATATTTAGCAACAGGACATTATCGTAACGGTATTTTGCTCGCTCCTGTGACAGCTACCCTACTAGGGGATTTAATTCTGGAAGGTAAATCTGATCCTCTTCTTGCCCATTTTAGTTGGCAGCGTTTTTCTCATCATCACAATGGTTCTTTAACCAAGTTAAAAAGAAATAAAGAAATGACTCTTTTAAACAATTCTTCTCCTAGCAATAATGGTCTCAACCTATCTTTACAAGTTCATCAAACCCCTTCACAGACTAGGGTTGCTAATTCAGCGATTGACTCAAGCAATCAAATAACTAGTGAAGATACTCTAACTATTGCAGGGCGTACCTTTAATTCCCGTTTAATGACTGGTACAGGTAAATATCCCAGTATCAAAGCCATGCAACAAAGTATTATTGCTAGTGGTTGCGAAATTGTTACTGTAGCAGTGCGCCGAGTGCAAACTAAAGCCAAAGGACATGAAGGTTTAGCAGAAGCTATCGATTGGAATAAAATCTGGATGTTGCCCAACACAGCAGGATGTAAAACCGCAGAAGAAGCCATAAGAGTGGCTCGCTTGGGTAGAGAAATGGCAAAACTTCTAGGACAAGAAGATAATAACTTTGTCAAATTAGAAGTAATCCCCGATGCCAAGTATTTATTACCCGATCCTATTGGTACTTTAGAAGCAGCCGAACAACTAGTTAAAGAAGGTTTTGCGGTACTACCTTATATTAATGCTGACCCTCTACTGGCAAAACGTCTGGAAGAAGCAGGATGTGCCACCGTCATGCCTTTAGGCTCCCCTATCGGCTCAGGACAAGGGATTAAGAATACAGCTAATATTGCCATTATTATCGAGCAAGCGAACATTCCCGTAGTAGTAGATGCAGGTATTGGCGCGCCCAGTGAAGCAGCCCAGGCTATGGAAATGGGAGCAGATGCTTTACTAATCAATAGCGCGATCGCATTAGCCCAAAATCCTCCCGCAATGGCGCAAGCAATGGGATTAGCAGCCGTAGCAGGAAGACTCGCTTACTTATCGGGCAGAATTCCTGTAAAACAGTATGCTAGTGCCAGTTCTCCCCTAACTGGAACAATTAGTTAGGGTCTGCTGCGAAAGTTTTCTGTGATGGAAAGTAATAAGTAATGAGTAATGAGTAATGAGTAATGAGTAATAAATAATATTTGATCGATTTGAGCTTAGAATACTTTGCTTTTAGATTTATTCAGCAAACTCTAGTTAGAAAGTTTAGGCTTAAAAGGATAAACCACCACCCATTCTAAAAGTTCTAGGGGTACAGTTAATTCCACCTCTGCTTCTGGTGCTGCACCTTGATCGTATCTAATAGATTTAATACGACCGATAGGAATACCAGGAGGATATAAGTTACTCAGGGGGGAAGTTGCGATCGCGTCACCTGGTTTAATATCAGTTACCTTGTTAAAAAGGGTAAGAGTAGGATTCTGGGAACTTTTACCTTGAAGATATCCCACATGACGGTTACGAGAAATCACCGCCCCTACTCGACTATTGGGGTCGCTAATCAGTAAAATCTGACTGGTATTGGGAGTAACTGCAATAACTCTACCTACCACACCACCAATTCCTGTAACAATATGTCCTTTTTCTATACCATCATTACTACCTTTGCCTAAAATAGCTTGATGCCACCAACTATCCATATTACGACCAATAATCGGAGCAAT
>JASJDF010000200.1 GCA_030065715.1 Xenococcaceae cyanobacterium MO_188.B19
TAATACCTTCTGTGAAACAATTATCTCCTACATTGGTAGTGAAAGATGGACGTGCGAGCTTATCTGTTCCTTACGAAATACCTGATAAATCTCAAGAAAAACGGACATACGACGAAACGTCGCCCTTCGGGAAGCAAGCTGGCGAGGTTTCCTCGCCAGTCTTGTCCTCAACTAATCGGTATTGCGGGGTAGATATTGGCTTGAACACTACAGCAGTATGTAGCATAGTTAGTCAATCAGGGGAAGTATTTGCTCGTGAATTTATCCATGAGGGAAAATCATTAGATAAACGAGACAAGCATTTAGCAAGAATTAGAAAAAAAGCAGCACTAACTAAAAAACTACACAAAGGTTTTTGCCGAAAACATTATCGAAAAGCAGCAAATATTAATAAAAACATTGCCTATACAACAGCCAAGCAAATAGTTAATTTTGCTATAACCAACAACGCCACAACAATAGTTATAGAAAATCTTCGGAACTGGAAACCCAAAGGAGGAAAAAGAAAGTCCAATCTTAAACAAAGATTTCATGGTTGGGTCAAGTGTGCCATAGCGGATAGGTTAGAACAACTTGGTCAAGAATATGGAATTAAAATTGTAGCTGTGTACGCACGAGGCACGTCTAGTTTTGCCTACGACGGAACAGGTGCAGTCAAAAGGAATAAACGTAACTACGCTATAAGTAAGTTCCAAACTGGAAAAATCTATTCGGCAGATTTAAGTGCGTCGTACAATATCGTGGCTAGATACATAGCTTACAAGCTTAAGCTTGCCAGTAAAGGTGGCAAGTTGTTTTCCAGCAAAAGCTCTGGGAACAAACCTGGAAGTTGGGTTAGTTTATCATCCCTATGGGTTAAACCAATGGGTGGTGATAAGCCAGATACTACGACTACACCGCTTGCGGTTAGTCGCTAGAGACTTCATAGTGATTAAATAATCTTTCAGTTCTCCCAATTAACTGCAAAATAAATTTTTTTGTAGAAGTTTGAGCATGGAAGAAGAATTTTATTTTCAGTATTATCACTAAGTATCGTTTTGTTGCGTCCTTTCATCAAGTCTGCGTCGCCTGCGGACTCCCCAGGCGTTTACAACGATGGGGATGCTCCTGGACAAGTAGCATATCCAACCACCGTGTTGACGGACGTGGCAGAGTACCTTCGACCAGAGATGGCAGCATTAAACCGATAAAATTGAGTTTTTGAGTATTAAATTTCAGTAAATATACTGTTGCTTTCCGTGACTATTATTATTGGTAATACTGGGGTTTTTGCGGACAAGAAAAATATATATTTATAGCTTATTCATAAATCAAATACAGTATAAGCCCATGACCTTGGCAATACAACTATTAGGGTTTTACAATACAGACAGGTCAAATTAACATTTGAGCTTACAACTCTCGATAGATATAGACTATTACTATTGTTGAGTAATTAAACAGTTCAATCAAAAGTAATTACTGAAGTAATTACCAGGTCATGGTGAATGGATAAAGAATATTATGACAACCAAAAAGAGAAGATTCTAATTGTTGATGATTCACCAGACCATTTGCGTCTTTTATCTTCAATGCTAGTAAAGCGCGGTTATCAGGTTAACTGCGTCACGGATGGAGAAATGGCTCTTTATGCAATTAAAGCTGATCTCCCAGATTTAGTACTGCTCGACATTATAGTTCCAGTAATTGATGGCTATAGAATCTGTCAAGCCCTAAAGTCTCATGATAAGACTGCCCATATTCCGATTATTTTTGTCAGTGGCTTAGATTCAGAAATTGACAAAGTTAAAGCTTTTAAAGCTGGTGCTACAGACTATATAACTAAACCCTTTTTTGTCGATGAGACTTTTTTGAGGATTGAAAACCATCTCAAAATTTGTCGACAGAAAAAGAATTTGCATCAGATTTTGCAAAAAAATATCCAAGAGAAAAAATATATTGAAGATGAATTAAATCAATCCCGTACTCTTCTAGCAGGAGTTTTAAATAGTTCTCTAGATGGAGTAGCAGCTTTTGAAGCCGTGAGAAATAATCATGGTAAAATAATCAATTTTCGCTGGATTGTAGCTAATCCTTTAGCTGCCATGATGCTGGGAGAAACTAAAGATAGTCTTGAAGGAAAATTATTATTTGAAAAATTACCAGGACATTTATTAGATGGTTTATTTGATGTACTGGTTCAAGTGGTAGAAAATTGTATTGTTTTTGATAAAGAACATTACTCTAGTGCCGATGGCACTTGGTTTCATATTGTAGCCGTTAAATTGGGTGATGGATTTGCCATAACCCTGCGGGATATTAATGAAAAAAAGCAAATGGAAATTCGCTTAAAAGAAGCCAACAGCGAGTTACAGTATCAAGCCAATATTGACAGTCTCACCCAAGTTGCAAATCGTCGTCGTTTTGACGAATATATCGCTCAAGAGTGGGCAATTTGCGCTCGCGAGCAACAGTATTTGTCCATTATTCTCTGTGATGTGGATTATTTCAAATTTTATAATGATGCTTATGGACATCAAGCTGGAGATGAGTGTCTATTTCGAGTAGCTCAAGGGATGAATTTAGCCATTAAACGCCCTGCTGATGTGGTGTTTCGCTATGGAGGTGAAGAATTTGCCGTAATCCTACCATTTACCGAAGGAGAAGGGGCACTCAAAGTGGCTCAGGGTATTCGAGAAGAAATTAAAAAACTTAAAATTATTCACGATCTATCTCAAGCCAGTCATTATGTAACTCTCAGTTTGGGCGTTGCAAGCATTATTCCTAGCTCACAATTTTCTGTAGAATCCTTGATTGCTAATGCCGATCGCGCTTTATATGAAGCTAAATCTTTAGGACGCGATCGCATAGTTTATAAAGCAGTTGAATTACCCATTGGCTAACTATTAATTTGATCCCCAAGTTCAAGATTATTGTTATGGCTGAACTCAAATTATGTTATAACTGTTAGAGTTTTGAAAACTTAAACCTTATTTCGTCATATTAGTTAAGTTTTTTTTCTCTTGACGAATTTCTCAAGGATTGTTCTAATGAATTAGAAAATTATTTGACAGTTATATGTGAGTAACTGGTTTAAATCCCTGTGAAATATTAGAGTAATTCATTCAACCTTGTAAGAAAATTAATGATAATATCGACCCCGATTTTACAGTCTAATTCTCTCAGTCCTGAAATTAAATTAAGACATATTATTGCCACATTGCCCAAGGAAGTTTTTGTCAAAAATCCTTGGAAAGCTTGGTCAAAACTTTTATTTAACATAGGCTGTGTTATATTAGGCTATTTTTTATTAGTAGTATCTCCTTGGTATTTACTACCTTTAGTTTGGATATTTCAAGGTACATCATTAATTGGCTTATTTGTTATCGGTCATGATTGTGGTCATCGCTCGTTTTCTAATCGCTTGTGGGTAAACGATTTAGTAGGACATTTGGTATTTTTGCCAGTAATTTATCCTTATCATGCTTGGAGAATCTTACACAATCATCATCACAAACATACCAATAAACTAGATGTTGATAATGCTTGGAATCCCTCAAGACTAGAAGACTATAATGGGTTTTCACCTATAATGCAATGGTGGTATCGGAGAATTAGAGGTAAGTTTTGGTGGATTGGTTCAATTACCCACTGGGCTAGAATACATTTTTCTTGGTGGAATTTTGAAGGAAAACAAAGACAACAAGTTCGCTTTTCTGTATTATTGGTAATTATTACAAGCGCGATCGCGTTTCCGATAATATTCTATACTTTAGGTATTTGGGGTTTCATCAAGTTTTGGCTACTTCCTTGGATGGTATATCATTTCTGGATGAGTACTTTTACCATTGTGCATCACACCTTACCCACTATTCCTTTCAAACCCGAAGGAGAATGGAACGAAGCTGAAGCCCAACTATGTGGTACTGTTCACTGTAAATACCCTTGGTGGGTTGAGTTACTCTGCCATGACATCAATGTCCATATCCCGCATCATTTAACTACAGCTATTCCCTGGTACAATTTACGTAAAGCTCATGCCAGTCTAGAGGAAAATTGGGGACAATATCTTCAAAAAAGAGAATTTTCTTGGGCTTTGATTAAAGAATTTAGTGAGCAGTGCTACCTTTACGATCAAGAAAATAATTATCAGGTTGTTCCTGAGTATCGGAAGTAGCAATTTTATCGAACGTTGATCATTTATTATTTAGATGAATATTTAATGATAAATGATCAATGATCAATGTTTCATACTTAATTAAAAGATTACTAATTTCTCTTCCTACCCTAATTGTAATCAGTATTATTATATTTACTATTTTAGCAATAGCACCTGGCGATCCTTTAGGAGAGTTTGCTTCTAATCCTGCTATTACAGCTGAAATCAGAGATAATATTCGTAAATCTTTAGGACTGGATCAGCCTATTTATATTCGCTACGTTAAATGGCTTTGGTCTTTTTTAAAGGGCGATATGGGCTATTCTTTTACTAGTCGCAGTCCTGTATTTGATCTTTTAATACAGCGGTTATCTACTACTTTATGGGTTGTTGGTTCAGCTTATATTTTGAGCTTAATGATAGCCTTCCCCTTGGGGATTATTTCAGCGTTAAAAAGATATTCTGTTCAAGATCAAATTATTACAACTTTGGCTTTTATTGGATTTTCTATTCCGCCATTTTTCACAGGATTGCTACTAATAATTATTTTTAGTGTACAGTTAAACTGGTTTCCTTTTATTTATGATAGTACTTTAATAGTTAAAGATTGGTCGAGTTTAATAACTCAAATTAAACAATCGATGATGCCGATCGCAGTTTTAGCTTTATATCAATCAGCGATGTTAATGCGGTTTATTCGTTCATCAGTATTGGCAGAATTAAACCAAGAATATATTAAAACAGCTTTGGCAAAAGGTTTAAGTCGTTGGGCAGTTTTGCGAAAGCATATTTTACGTAATGCGATGATTCCAATTGTAACTTTAATTGCCTTAGATGTTCCCAGCATTTTTACAGGTGCTTTAGTAACAGAGCAAGTGTTTCGAGTTCCTGGTATTGGAGCCTTATTAATAGATTCAATTTATCGCAGTGATACTCCTGTGATTATGGCAATTACTTTTATTTATGGAATCTTGATTGTGTTGTTTAATTTAGTTGCAGATATTTTGTATTCTATTCTCGATCCTAGAGTTAATTATCAATAAGTAAAACGATATTATCAATTACTTTCTATTGTGGAATGGGATCTACGAAGTAGCCCATATTTGGGAGCAAAAATCATTGCAGCGATAAATAGTAGGGTAAGTAAAACCACAATACAAGCACCAGTAGGCGCATCTAAGTAATAACTTGAATAAACTCCTAAAATGCTAGATAATAAGCTAGTACCAACAGAAATGGCAAGCATTCGCTCAAAGCGATCGCTTAATAAGTAAGCAGTTGCACCAGGAGTAACCAGCATTGCCACTACTAAAATAATTCCCGCTGTTTGTAGAGCAGTAACAATAGTTAGTGCTAAAACTAACAATAAAGTATAGTACATAAACTTAGTATTCAAACCAATAGCTTTAGCGTGGTTTGGATCAAAACAAAATAATAATAAATCTTTGCGACGCAACAAAATTACCAACAAGGTAATAAAGCCAGCAATCAGAGTTTGAATAATATCTTCTTGGGAGATACCCAAAACATTGCCAAATAAAATATGAAATAAATCGATATTGCTAGGGATTTTAGTTGACAGAACTAAACCAAAAGCAAAAAAGCCTGTAAAGACGACTCCAATTACCGCATCTTCTTTGAGTCGGGTATTTTCTTTAACATAACCGATCGCCACTGTTGCGCCAAAACCAAACAAGAAAGCACCAACAGCGAAAGGTATACCGAGAGCATAAGCCACCACTACCCCTGGTACAACTGCATGAGAAACTGCATCCCCCATTAAAGACCAACCTTTGAGGGTAATATAACAAGAAAGCACTGCACAAACTATTCCGACAAAAGCACTAACCCAGAGAGCTTTTACCATAAAGCCGTATTGTAGTGGTTCAGTAATCCAGTCTAGGATCATTAATCGAAACCTATAGTGCTGATTTTTTCTTCCTTGTTCCTTGTTCCTCGTTCCTCATTCCTTATAGTGGGTATTCCGCCAAAAGTCATAGCTAAATTTTCTTCTGTAAATACAGCTTCAGTTTTTCCAGAAGCGAGAATAGTTTGATTTAGCAGAATTACGCGATCGCAAAAAGTAGAAATAGAAGCCAAATCGTGAGTAGAAATTAAGATAGTATGTCCTGAATCTTTTAATTGCAACAGCAGATCGATAATTGCCTTTTCTGTCTTCACATCTACCCCTGTAAAAGGTTCATCTAGTAGCATTATTTTCGCTTCTTGTGCCAAAGCTCTAGCAAGAAATGCCCGTTTTTTCTGACCTCCAGAAAGTTCCCCAATTTGCCGATCTTTAAAATCCATCATATCGACTCTTGTTAAACTTTCCTTCACCAAACGACGATCTTTAGAAGAGGGAATGCGAAACAAATTCATATAGCCATAACGTCCCATCATGACCACATCCCAAACACTTACAGGGAAATTCCAATCTACTTCATCTGCTTGGGGTACATAAGCTACCAATTGTTTCTTTTGGGCTTTATGAATTGGTAAACCACTAATATCTACCTGTCCCTGATTAGGCTCTAAAAAGCCCATAATCGACTTAAAGAGAGTAGATTTTCCCCCACCATTGGGACCTACTAAAGCCGTAATACTTCCTGGCTGTACATAACAACTAGCATTATAGAGAGCTAGACGAGAATTGCTGTAAGTGACACTGATATTGTCAACGGTGATACCTAAAGTTTGAGTCATGGTTTTTTTGGTAGTTAGTGGTTAGTGGTTAGTAGTTAGTAGTTAGTAGTTAGTAGTTAGTTGTTAGTTGTTAGTAGTTAGTAGTTAGTAGTTAGTTGTTAGTTGTTAGTTGTTAGTTGTTAGTTGTTAGTTGTTAGTTGTTAACTGCTCGTTCCTCGTTCCTCGCCATTCATCCCTTACTCTCCCAATAACCCGTCAGTAATAATGCGAGCATCATATTCAAGCAAATCGAGAAAGGTAGGTACGTTACCATCTTTGGTAGAAAGGGAATCCACATAGAGATTACCGCCAAACTTTGCGCCAGTTTCTTTAGCGACTTCTTTTTGACCTTCACTACTCACAGTGCTTTCACAAAAAACCGTGGGAATAGAATTGGCTTTTACTTTTTGAATCACATTTTGAATCTGTTTAGGAGTAGATTGAGATTCTGCATTAATCGCCCACATATAAATTTCTTGAAGTTGATAATCACGAGTCAAGTAAGAAAATGCGCCTTCGCAAGTTACTAAATAACGCTGTTGAGGAGATAAGCGGGCTAAATCTTCTTGGAGTTTGCGATCAATGGCTTTTAACTTTTTGCTATAAATTTCTGCATTGGTATTATAGGTATCTGCATTCGCTGGATCAATTTTGACAAATGCCTTGCGAATGTTCTCTACATAAATTAGAGCATTTTTGGGAGACATCCAAGCATGGGGATTAAGTTTGTTTTTATAAGCTCCTTCTGAAATAGGTATTCCCTCAATTCCTTCTGTTAGAAGTACGGATTCAATATCGCCGAGATTATTATAAAACTGCTCAAACCATCTTTCTAAATTCATTCCGTTATAGAGAATCAAATCTGCATCTTGAGCTTGAGTGAGATCGCTAGGAGTAGGCTCATAACCGTGAATTTCTGCACCAATACGGGTAATAGATTTTACTTCTAGTTTATCCCCCGCGACATTACGAGCCATGTCTGCCAAGATAGTAAAAGTAGTAACTACTTTCTTTTTACTATTTTTTTGTTCGACATCAGTAGCTATCTCTTGATTATTAGAATCGGTAGAATTTATCTTGTTTTCCGAGTTGCAGCCACTGATACATAATGCCAAAATCATCCCCATTGCCAGAGAACAGCGTTTTATTGGGACTGCAATTTTTCCAATTCTCGAAGATAGAGATGATGTCATAAAAAAATAAACCGACTGAAGCAGTTGCTCTTTTCATAATTATCTCATATTTCATATTTTTTTCATAATTTTCCCAAAAATAGTCATGGCAATTAATATTATTTACTGCAATCATAGGGAATAGACCAAGGAAGCTTGTTTGGTGCTTGAGGAGTAGGCGCAGCAGTTAAGATAACATTCCCATTAGGAGCAATAATCCAACCTTGTGCTTCAACAATTTTCCTTGTAGGGTGGGCATTGCCCACCCTACGGTTATCTGGATGAGAATCTTGTACCTCTAATGTTTCTGCTGCATCAGAAAGAGTTACCCATTCGGCAGACAATACAGCATCACCTTTCAAAAGTTCATTAGGATTTGTAGGTAATCCACCTCTTCCCGTAACTACAAATTCATTTTCTTCATCACCAGCCAGACAGCTTTTAGCGATTAACCTAGAAGCATCTACAATATTTGTCGGTAATTGATTCAAACTTTGTGCAGGATCGACTTCCAAAATTTTGATAGATTCTATTCCATCTATCCCTCCCCCTGTAGAAGAAGCATCAATATCAAGAAAACTAGTGCCAAAACCAAACAAACCAAGAGTTGTAATATTAATTTCTCCTCCATTACCAGTAAAAGCCCGAGCTGTTATTTTATGACTATTACTAGTGGGAAAAGCCAAAATAAAGGGAGAATTAATAGTAACATTGCCACCATCTCCTCCTGCTTGTTGTGTCCCAGCAGTAGCACTAATTTGACTGTTATCCTGTAATGTTAATAAATGTGAGAGGGCAAGGGTAATATTTCCCCCTTTGGTACTAGCTGTTTCTGCGGTAATAGAACCATTATCTAAGTTAAGATTGGCTGCTTTAAGTGTTATGTTTCCTCCTTCTCCTTCTCCCTGACTATTAACCTCTATGGTTGCACCATCTTTAACGATGATTGTTTTAGGAGTAGCATTCTGAGTTAAGATACTTCCCCCTTGTCCTTTTGAACCCGATTCTGTACTGGCAAAGATACCACTCCCGTTGCCACTGAGATTAATCTTCTCACTTACTTCTAAGAAAATATCCCCTGCTTTTCCTGTTCCTGATGTTTGGGCAGTAATATTGCCTCCATTACTCAAAGTTAAATTGGGAGTTGTGATAGTTAAGTTGCCTGCATCTCCTTCAACCGCGGTACTGAGATTAATTGAACCATTATCTAAAGTTAGTTCCGCTGTTTTGAGGTTAATACTTCCTGCTATTCCTGTGCCTTGACTATTAACCGCGATCGCTGCTCCTTCTTGGATTATAATTCTTTTAGGTGTGAAATTCTGAGTGGAGATACTTCCACCTGTTCCTTCCGAATCTGTTGCTGTACTGGCAAAGATACCGCTTTGTTCTCCACTTAGCCTGATATTTTCACTAACTTCTAAGAAAATATCCCCTGCATTCCCT
>JASJDF010000201.1 GCA_030065715.1 Xenococcaceae cyanobacterium MO_188.B19
CGCACATCAGGCAAATCGAGAGGGATTTGAATCGAGTTATCCATCATGACCACCACGGTTAATCTGATATCTTTATCATCCCAAACTATTCATCTTTTTGACCACCACACTATATCTGGTATCTACCACGGGAATTACGGAAGAGCCACCATCGCTACCCTAAAGACAGCAGAGATTAAAACGGCGGGAGCGGGACTCAATCAGCAAGCAGCGGAAACTCCCGCCATTATAGAAGTCAAAGGGAAAGGCAGAGTAATCGTCTTCTCATGGGGTGTAAGGGAGCGTGGAAAAAAAGTGGAATCCCTATAAGGTATTCTGTGCAAGCATTTGAGCTAAATAAGTGGAGAGCAGGTGTAAGAAGAGCAACAGCAGAAGGTGTACTCAAAAACCCATCTGTCGTTGAATCAAGATTAAACTGTTGCTAAGAAGTGGAGATTAACTATTTGTAAACATAGGAAAATTGACTAACGAAAGAGCAATTTAAGTAAGTCTGGAAAAGGAAAATATTAATTTTTATAAGACGTTGTGAAATAAAAGTACTTCCGCTAAGAATCACCCTGATAAGGGATATATGCGATAAGTTAAAATTGAATCAACTAAGGAATTCCAACTGCCAGACAACCATTGACAGCGGGCATGTAACAAACTTTCTGCATTATGACTGAGCCAAAATTTGCCATTGCCTTTGAGCCTCAAATTAACAGCTTGACGGATTAAACTTTCAATTGCTCCACTACCTAAAGGAAGTTTCTTTTCAGCTATTAAATGATAATTAATTCGTGATGCTTCGTCGAGCTTAACCAAATGATTGATTTCACTTGTTAAGGCATCTTTAACGATTTGGGGTCTCTATTTTTTGGTTGAGTGAGGACAAAATCCTCCTTTTTTAGTATTTTTGTCCTGAAAAATTATCCAGAATGGGGAAGATTTTGTCCAAGACTGTCCATCTTTGTCATAGTTTATTGTAGCCCTTGGAAATTCCTCACTTTCTGCCAACTGCTACCCTACTAATTCGATATTGTCGCTATTGACGGCAAAGCTTATGAGGTCTTGCAGCAGGGCAATAGCATCGCCATTGACCAATAGTTCCCCAGTGTTAGCGTTGTAGCTAATGGAACCATCCGTCAGGGCGTTGGCTCCCAGTTCATATGCAGACCTGTCAATCTCAATCTTGTCTCCATTGTTGCCATCTTTGCCTTGGAAGTCGGTGATCAGGTCAGTGCCATCGTTGCCTTGGAAGACAAACGTGTCTGCATCAGCACCACCTGTTAAAACGTCATAGCCTGGACCACCTATGAGAGTATCCTTGCCTGGACCACCAATCAATTTATCTGTGGTAGTTACATAAACACCTGCGTGACCAAAGCCAACGATATCGGCTCGACCATCCCCATTAACATCAGCAACTTGACGAGGCTTATCGTCAAAGGTCGTCCAGCCATTGTCTAGCTTAAAACCATCATTAGCGAGAATCAAGTCGCTTTCAAAGGTGCCATCCTCTTGACCTAGAGCCACTTTGACACCCTCGTGCCCAAAACCAATAATATCGGCTCGACCATCCCCATTGAAATCGGCAACCTGACGAGGTTTATCGTCAAAAGTTGTCCAACCAGTGTCTAGCCCGAAACCATCGTGAGCGAGAATCAAGTCGCTTTCAAAAGTGCCATCTTCTTGACCTAGAGCCACCCTGACCCCCGCGTGACCAAAACCAATAATATCGGCTCGACCATCCCCATTGACATCAGCAACTTGACGAGGCTTATCGTCAAAGGTCGTCCAGCTATTGTCTAGCTTAAAACCATCATGAGCGAGAATCAAGTCGCTTTCAAAAGTTCCATGTCCTTGACCTAGAGCCACTTTGACACCCTCGTGATCAAAACCAATAATATCGGCTCGACCATCCCCATTGACATCGGCAACTTGGCGAGGCTTATCGTCAAAGGTCGTCCAACCATTGTATAGCGTGAAATCATTGTTAGCTTTGAACGGAAACGATCCTCTATCGGTCAGGATATCATTACCCTCTCCACCAATCAATACATTAGAACTGTTGTCGCCTGTAATGGTATCATTATAGCTAGTACCGATGATGTTCTCGATGCTGTAGAGCTTATCGTTGCTCTGCGTTCCATTGTCATTTATAAAACCGTTTCCATTGACCCAAGAGAAAGTACCATTCTCATCACTATAGGTTATTGACAGGTCGACTGTAATACCTGTTGAGTCATTTGCATCTTCGTAGGATACCGTGTCTGAACCATTATCAGCGTACTCATCATAATCATCATTATTATACGTACTCTCTCCTCCGAAATAATAATTGATGCCACCCCCACCATAGAACAGATCATCTCCGTCGTAGCCATAGAACTTATCGTGGTCATCGTTTTGAGGGTCGTAAGTGCTAACCGTTTCCTTTCCGTAGCCATATAAAACATCACCATATTTGCTGCCATATATCCCATTATCCTCATTGTCATAGAGATCTTCATAGTAAGCCCCTGAATAAGCCCCTAAAACCATGTAACGACCACTCATGTTTCTAATCTCAGACTGGGTACTAGAATCAAGGTTGTCATATAAGTCATCAAAGATTGTGGTGGAACCCCCACCATAAACGACGTTTCCGTTTTCGATAATCAGAGCCGAATCGAGCAATGCAGCATTATAGAATTTCGTAGCTGCTGGATCAATACTAGAGTCGTAGTGAATTGCTGCAAGTTTTCCAGTACCGTTGTTATAGTCAAGGGTAAAGTCGGCTACAGAACCAGTATTAACATCAATGTTATAGTCACCCTCACTCGCTAAGGGGATAATCAAAACATCTTCCTGCGGGTTAAAATCATGAATCGTGGCATAGGTTGACTCTGTTGCATCCTCTACTGTTTCTGTTTGACTGTCCCAATCGTTACTCACAATTGCCTTGAGAGTCTTGAACGCCATGGGAGCAACCCTCGAAGCAATCGTCGCCCCAGGGGCAAACACGGTAAACCCTAGACCAATGACATCTGTTGTCAAGCTCAGTGCTAGTTCTCCGAAGTTGAAAGAAGAACTGGTAGTAGTAGTAGTAGTAGTAGATGAGGTGGTTTCACCCATGAAAAAGGTATCACCACCTTCACCTCCGTAGACCTGATCACTCTGACCATTGCTCAAATCACCTGTATAAATTATGTCGTGACCCTTTTCACCCTTGAGGGTATCAATGCCCTCACCACCCTTGAGAATGTCATTGTCAGCGCCACCGAAAAGATGATCATCACCACCGTATCCATGGATTAAATCGTTACCAGCACCACCATGTAGTGTTTCTGCAAATTCATCAGCAGACCATGTAATCAAAGCTACGGTAGCGTTTTTTTGCTTCCCCATTGCAATACTGCGGGTTATTCCTGGACTCATCCCCAGTATTGTGTCATTTCCACTTGTTCCTAATACGCTATCGTAAACTTCTACTGTTTCTTCTCTTACATAGTAAGTATTTTTAGTCGTAGTAACAGAGGTGTTTTTTGCCGAGTTAAAGTATGTTGTTGACATAGGGAAGGGATTTTCCTTGGTAAAAACTTTTAAACGTGCTTTGTGTCCCGTAGGAACAAAACCAAGAACAGGAGGCTCATCAACGGTCTCACTAAATATCGGTTCACTAGTCATTTTATAATTCTCCTTCAAATATGAATTGTCACTTTGTTGTTTGAGAGGAAGAGGTTCTTCTCTTCCCTTTGTTGATTCCACTATCCCTCAACTCTCCAGCAGAAAAAATCCCCTAAAGTTCAGAAAAGTTCAGGAGTGGCACTAAGAAAAGTTCAGTAGTAGCACTAAGAAAAGTTGTTTCTGGGAAAGAGATTTGGTTTGAGTAAAAGTTTTTTCTGTACAACGTGATATCAATTCTCGAAAGTAACGGGAGACTTCGTGTGAGGTAGAAGTCAGAAGCCCTAAAGGATATATGCGTCCTAAAGGATACACCTTCGGATAAAGCGGTATCCCCTTGTGGGACACCTTCGGCTATCAGAAGTCAGAAGGAACAAAGGATTGCAAGCTTTTGAATGATAATAAATGAACTCTCTATATACTGGAGTTTAGACTAACTCCAGTACATGGGAATTACTACCGAAACCCTATCCTATTGTGAGGTGTGGTAGTTAATTTAGCCCTGTCTGAGCTTATCTAGTACAGTTAAATCTTCCATAGTGGAAATATCTCCTACTAATTCCTCTCCTGCTGCTAAATTACGCAAAAAACGGCGGATAATCTTTCCAGAACGGGTTTTTGGTAAGGCATCTGTAAAACGGATTTCGCCTGGACGAGCGATCGCGCCAATTTCGCTAACTACGTGCTGTTTCAGTTGAGTTTTTAGTTCATCACTAGCTTGATAAGTTCCTTCTAAAGTGACGAAAGCATACACATCTTCCCCTTTTACATCATGGGGACGGGATACTACTGCTGCTTCTGCTACTGCGGGATGGGATACTAAAGCTGATTCCACTTCCATGGTACCTAAACGATGTCCTGAGATGTTCATCACATCATCAACTCGACCCATTACCCAAAAATAACCATCTTCATCTTTTCTTGCTCCATCTCCCGCAAAATAAAGATATTTACCATCTTTGGGGGGGATATACTCCCAATAGGTACGACGGAATCGCTCATCATTTTTATAAACAGTACGCATCATACTGGGCCAAGGATATTTTACTACTAAATAACCACCTTCATTCGTTCCTACAGGATTACCTTCTAAATCCACAACATCAGCTAAAATACCAGGAAATGGACGAGTAGCGGAACCAGGCTTAGTGGGAGTTGCTCCAGGTAAGGGAGTTAGCATAAATCCTCCCGTTTCGGTTTGCCACCAAGTATCTACAATAGGACATTTTTCCCCGCCGATTACTTTGTGATACCACATCCAAGCTTCGGGGTTAATTGGTTCTCCTACAGTGCCTAAAATTCTTAGAGAGGAAAGATCGCGGGCGTTGGGATGCTTATCTCCCATTTTGATAAAGGCGCGAATCGCAGTAGGTGCAGTGTAGAAAATAGTTACACCATATTTTTCTACCACATCCCAAAAACAACCAGGGTTAGAAGCACGGGGCGCACCTTCATACATTAAGCTCGTAGCACCATTGGAAAGAGGACCATAAACAATATAGCTGTGTCCTGTAATCCATCCTACATCAGCAGTACACCAATAAACATCTGTGTCTTTGAGGTCAAATGTCCATTTGGTGGTGACATGAGTGTAGAGATTATAACCCCCAGTAGTGTGAACTACTCCTTTAGGCTTTCCTGTCGTACCACTGGTGTAGAGAATGAATAGCATATCTTCACTATCCATCGGTTCCGCTTCACAATTCGCCGATGCGGTAGGCTGGAGTTCATGCCACCAGACATCGCGATCGCTTACCATAGTAATATCTTGTTTGGTGCGTTGTACTACTAGCACTTTCTTAACACTAGGCACAGCATTATCTTTTAAGGCTTCATCTACTGCTGGCTTTAGGGGTACTATTTTATCCTTGCGGAAACCACCATCAGCCGTAATCACTACTTTCGCTTCTGCATCCTGTAGGCGAGTTTTTAAAGCCTCCGAACTAAATCCCCCAAACACTACACTGTGAGGCGCGCCAATTCTAGCGCAAGCTAACATTGCGATCGCAGCTTCGGGAATCATCGGCATATAAATCCCAACGCGATCGCCTTTTTTAACCCCCAAATCCTTCAGCACATTTGCCATCTGGCAAACTTCTCGATGCAATTGAGCATAAGTAAGAGTGCGGGAATCTCCTGGTTCACCCTCCCAAATCAAAGCTGCTTTATTTTTACGCCAAGTAGTAAGATGTCGGTCTAAGCAATTGTAAGAAATATTGATTTTGCCATTGACAAACCATTTTGCAAAGGGTGGTTGCCAATCCAGAACTCGATCCCATTTTTGAAACCAATCTAATTCTGTTTCTGCTAGTTCTGCCCAAAAACTAGCTGGATCAGCTGCTGCCTTATCGTATATTGCCTGATATTCTCCTAGGTTTTTAATCTGGGCATTTCGAGCCAATTCGGCAGGAGGGTTAAATAAGCGTTTTTCTTGTAATATGGATTCTATGGTTGCTTTTGACATGATTGCTTTTAGTTCAAAAATTCAGCTCACCATTATTTTGAACCCCAATCTTGACAGAAAATCTTTAGTTTTTTTTAAGTTAGCAACAATTATTTTAAAGAATTATATTGTGATTCTTCTCTGGATTATTGGATTTCTGTTTTAATTTAGCCTTGTTTGCCAACTCAATCATGGCTCTTGGTACAGACACAGGCCAACATAAAGAAGCAATTATTAATACTAACCAACTTACCCAGTGATTTTTCGGTGTTTCTTGATCAAGAAGGAATAAGCTTAACCAATAAAAAAATACTAATCCTGCTACATGGAAATACCACATGATATTCTATTTGATACCTCTCTAAGTAACTCCACTTTATCAATAAAGAGTTACTTAAAGTTTCCGTGATATTGCTGATTTTTGCGCAAATAATTAGCAAAAATTAAAACAGTACAGTTTCTAAAAATAAAATAAGTTTTTGATGTAAGTTAAGAATCTACTTTTGTTTCTTGACTAATTAGATATTGGCGTAACTTTAACAGACTAAAAGTTTGAGCCAAATTTAATGGCAAAAGAGAAATTCCCTCTAAACGAGATTGTATCCAACCATCTCCCCAGCACCATTCATGATAGCCATCAATACCTTTACTCAACAAAAAACGTAAACAATTGTTTTCTAATAGTTCTACTTGATGATCTATTTCTACAAAACCCAGTTTGCTAGTAAACTTGACTCCTAGTTTTAAAGTTTCAGGTAATTCAGAAGATAAAGTTTGAGGAAATATCCAGGTTTTTAATTTATCTGTTTGTAGTAGGCTATCACAGATATTTTTTTCCTTAGCTTCTACTTCAATTCTCAGATTACTTTGTTGAAAATTTCCTAGCATATAATAATGTAGTTTTTTTTGTCTAAAGTTAAAATTTTGTATTGAATGCTTCTTTACTGTATCAAATTAGTCTTTAGATCATTTAATAAAAGTCTCCAGGGTAAAATCATCATCATTTAAATCTTCAGGATTTTGTATTTCACTCAGAGTTTTCCACCCAGGTTGCCATAAAGAGTCATTTTTTAACTGTTTTGCATTGATCCAAAAACGAGTATTGGGATCGCAAGAGGCAACGATCTCAGCAAATACCCATTTTCCGCGATTTTGACGATTAATCACTTGAAAGTGTCGCCAACCACAAGTTTTCTGCCTAGCAGTCCATTTAGAACCCACAAGATAAGGGAACTTTTGTTTGTTTTTTTTCGACATTTTAACTTTAGAAGATAATAATGCTAACCTAGTCGCAACAATGTATTGTTCCGATTGTGATGTTTTTATGAAAATGACCTCTATTTTGTACCAACTAAGTTTTAAGCACCCAAGTAAAATAGCAGTTATAATTTCAGCCCTATTTCTAGCTATTCAGTCCCCATCAGTAAGAGCGGAACTTGACACTCAACAAACTAAAAAATTAATTAGCTCAGAAGCAATAGCTCAAGCCACAGGAACAATAGCTGGTGTTACAACTAGTGAAACTAATTATACTCTTGGACCTGGAGATGTAGTTAGACTAGATATTTTTCAAGTACCAGAATATAGTGGTGAGTTTCCAGTTTTAGTTGATGGAACTATCAGTTTACGTTTGGTGGGCAATGTACAAGTTACTGGATTAAGTCTTGAAGAAGTTTCTGAACTAGTCCGCCAAAAATATGCCAATTATTTGAAACGTCCGATTATTAATGTGGGTTTAGTTTCCCCTCGTCCCCTCAAAATTGGTATCTCAGGAGAAATTGATAATCCTGGCTCTTATGAATTTGCCCTTGGTAGCCCTAATCAAAAGTTTCCTACTGTAACCGATATAATTGAACAAGCAGGTGGTATTACCACTCTTGCTGATGTACGTAATGTAGAAATCACCAGAACAATTAATGGCAGAAGTATTGTTTTCACTTCTGATTTATGGTCTTTGTTAAATAAAAATAGATTAGACCAAGATATTTCCTTGCGAGATGGAGATACTATTTTAATACCTACTGTAGATAAAATTGATAGTTCTGAGTTAGACCGTTTAGCGGACGCTAGTTTTGGTTTACAAAGTGATGAACCAGTTAATGTTGCTGTAGTAGGAGAAATATATCGCCCTGGTACTCACACCGTACGACCAGAGCAAATTGGCGATGAACAAGAAGCCTCTTTACCTCCTAGACTGACTCAGGCTCTTGAAGTGGCTGGCGGTGTTAAACCCCTAGCGGATGTAAGAAAAGTAGAGATTCATCGTGAGACTTGGGATGGTCAAGAAAAAGTTATGGTAGTTAATCTCTGGGAGCTAATTCAAGCAGGAGATGAAGATCAAGATATTATCTTAGAAGAAGGGGATACCATCATTATTCCCGAAGCAAAAGCCTTATCTTCAGAAGAAGCCGAGAAAATTGCTGAAGGTGTGATTTCCCCAGCTGAAATTACAGTTAATATTGTCGGAGAAGTAGGTGACCCAGGTCCTCAACAAGTTCGTCCTAATACGCCTTTAAATCAGGCTATTCTGGCAGCAGGAGGATTTAACAATAGAAGGGCTAATACCAAAAAAGTAGAATTAGTCCGACTCAATCCCAATGGAACTGTAGCTAAACGCACTATTGACGTGGACTTAGCTGAAGGAATCAATGAGGAAAACAACCCTGTATTAAAAAATAATGACGTTGTTATGGTCAGTCGCTCGGGAGTTACTCAAGTCACAGATGGTCTCGGTAAAGTTCTTAGTCCTGTGGCAGGAACTTTGGGAATATTAAGGATATTTTTTGGGTTTTAGATAGCTAGTGGAATATACTGCCCTTATAATCAGGGCAGTAATCAGGTATTGTGAGGATTGGTAAAAAATGCCAAATAAAAGTTTTGAGCAATCTCTTTATCCCATCAGCCAAAATGGTAATGGGAATGGTAATGGTAATGGTAATTACCTCTATTCAATGCCAGTTCTCAATGCAGAGACCATAGATGAAGAAGAAGACAGCATTGATCTGCGTCAGTTACTTAACGTAGTTAAACATCGTTTGCGTCTGATCCTTTTAGTAGCAGCAGGAATTACTACTGTTGCTGCATTGTGGACTTTTACTAAAGAACCACTGTATAAAGGTAGTTTTCAAATTTTAGTTGAACCCCTAACTAAAGAAAAAGGGGACAGCACTTTATCTTTGATTAGTGGTGACTGGGGTGGTTTAGACTATAAGACTCAGATTGAAGTATTGCAGAGTCCCAGTGTTCTTAATCCCATTGTTAAAAAATTAGCTGTGCGTTATCCCGATCTAGAATATGAATCTTTAATCACAGATCGTAAGTCTCCTTTAGAAATAGAACAAATAC
>JASJDF010000202.1 GCA_030065715.1 Xenococcaceae cyanobacterium MO_188.B19
AGTCTCTAAATCAACGTTTTCATACTTCCCATCTAATGTAAAACTAAACGGTTCAGTATTTTAGGTTGAGGCTAGTTGTTTAAGTAAAAACTAAACTTGAAAAATAGCTAAATGAAGGTAAAATCGGGCATTAAATGACTATTAGCTAAAAAATGTCCGATATTAATTTAAAATTATTTCAGACTTTTTCCGACCTGATTATTTATTAAACTCCCGACTATAAACGACTGACAAGCAATTAGATTTTTTATAGACTGCTGAGTATAGCAAAAATAAGCATTCAATTATATCAGCAGAGATTTTATAAATTATGAATCACTATCTAAATGCTAGAGATTTAGCAGGAGAAATTTGTTATCAACCTACATTTTTTCAAACTAAAAGTAGAGTAAAATATTTAAATCAAAAATATCTTAATTCAGCATATTTACGCGATCGCTTAGAAGATTTACCAAGACAATTTATTAATCCTCAGTCTCGTCCTTGGCAAAATATCGACTGGAATAGTATTAGTCAATCTCAGATTATTAATCTAGAATTAGAAGTATTTTTAGCAATAATTAAAGGCTCACTAGATACGGAAGCTCCTATTAGAGACTATACCCAAACTAGCAGACAATATTTAGAGACTATTCATCCTCAGATGGCGCGATTTGTGGGAGGGAAAGTTAGGCAAGATAACGCAATAATTGAATTAGGTTTATGGGAAAAAGAAGAGAGACAACACACACCAGCATTAAGTAAAATTTATCAACAACTTACAGGAGAAAAAGTAGTTATTGGATGGCGTAAGCCAAAATCCTATAATCCCTCAGATAATCCTCATAGAGACTTATATCGTCATGGATTACATCGCATTATTACAGAATATAGTGCCGTGTGTCTTTATCTATGGCTGATGACCCGTACAACTGGCACAATACAACAAATATTAGCTGAATTATTACAAGATGAAATCAATCATTTAACTAAGTTTTGGGGTTTTGGAATGTGGCTATATTCTGATAAATTTCGTCAGCAAATCAAAGCTAGATCTACTGGTAATTCTTATCATTCAATGATGCGTCTGGTCACTACTTTTCACCGTATGATGAAAACTTTAGCATGGGATTATTGGAAAATTAACTACAAAATTGAATTAATTTATACCTTTGCCAAAGTACTAGAAAATATGAAGTTTTGGAGCAGTACTTTAACCCCAGAGTATTTAGAGCGTCTTTTTGGCTCCAACTCTACTGAAATAATTAATATTAAATGATAAATAATATGACTGCACAACTAATATCAATTAAATCTAGATCGAACAATATCGATTACAATAAATTACCTCAACATATAGCTATTATTATGGATGGTAATGGTCGTTGGGCAAAACAACAAGGTTTACCAAGAATTGAAGGACATCGTCAAGGTGCGAAAACTCTTAAAAAAATTCTGCGAACTTGTAAAAACTGGGGAATTAAAACTTTAACTGTTTATGCTTTTTCTACAGAAAATTGGGGACGTCCTCTTACAGAAGTGAACTTTTTAATGAATTTATTTGAGAGGCTTCTAAGAAAACAATTACAAGAAATGCAACAAGAAGGAGTATGTATTAAATTCCTTGGGGATTTATCTCCCCTTCCTTTGTCTTTGCAACAAGCAATTCGTCATTCTATGGCAATGACTCAAAACAATCAGGGCATAAACTTCAATGTAGCAATTAATTATGGTGGTCGAGACGAAATAGTTAAAGCTTGTCGCAATATTGCTGAAAAAGTTGCACGTCAAGAGTTATCAACCGAAATAATTAATGCAGATTTAATCTCTCAACATCTTTATACAACTAATAATCCCGATCCCGATTTACTAATTCGCACCAGTGGAGAAATGCGCTTAAGTAACTTTTTATTGTGGCAAATGGCTTATACAGAAATATACGTAACAGATACTTTTTGGCCAGATTTTGACACAAAACAGTTGGAAAAAGCGATTGTTAACTATCAAAAACGCGATCGCAGATTTGGAACAATCAAGTAAAAAATATTACCCACTAACTACTATTAAGTTAAAAAATTTAATAAATTACTAGACAGTATGGTACATTTTCTTGCATTAATGGCAATTCTAGAATATATTAAAGAAAGTACACAAACTGTAAAGAAAATTACAGTTTTACATAGAGAAGAGTTGAGGTCTTATGGAAATACTATCTCTTTCTCTCTTGCTGGTATTGATAACGATCTATGACTTAGCTGTTAACAGCGAGTGTTAATTAGAATTAGTAATAATACTTTGACTTTGAAGCCTTAAAAACTAAAATCAGGGAAAGAAAACAAGAGAGAGAATAAACCGTGCTTCAATATTTAATCTTTCCCCCAATTCAAAAAACACTGCTTGATTTGAAGCGGTGTTTTTTGCTCATCTAATTCTCAGGTACAGTTGCTATGAAGTTTAACAATATCATTTCCCTCAACTTGCTATAGACGATTGACTTAAAGAATCGTGAATTAATTTAAAAATCAATTCACTTTTAAATAACTTAACTTTTTTTCCATAATTAAATAATATAGAGTTTGAAAATGTAGTGGTTCTCAAATTTGTGAATTTTTGGTGAATCGTGTTTAGTCTAAGAATAAAAGAAAAAAAACACAAATAAAGTCTCTTAGAACCATAAGAACTGCTATATGTCAGCTAATTACTCAAGTAAAATCAGGAGATAGCCAACTAGATGAGATTACCAAATTTAGTAATTGCTGGAGTTGTAAAGGCTGGAACCACTTCAGTATATAGTTATTTATCCCATCATCCTGATATTGGATGCTCTACCGTTAAAGAAACGTGCTATTTTTCCTATTATAGATATGGTGAATGGGACAATAGATATCAAAATAGTGAAACTCCTTTTGAACAATATCAACAGTATTTTAGTCACTGCGAAAATCAAAAATATGTCATGGAAGCTACCCCAGGGTATTTTGAAGGTGGAACAAAAGTAGCTGAAACTATCAAAAAAACTCTTGGGGATAATGTAAAAATTATTATTATTCTGAGAGAACCAATATCAAGACTAATTTCTTTTTTTAAATACAAAAAAAGTATGCTGGAGTTAGATAATAAAGTGACGTTAGCTGAATATATAAAACAATGTCAAGCTGTCCCTTTTGAAGAAAGAGTCAAAAAAGAAAATGATCTTTATTGGGGGATTGACGGAGGATTTTATAGTAATTATTTAGAAGACTGGTTTGATGTTTTTGGAGAATCTATTTATATTACTTTTTTAGATGAACTAAAAAAAGACCCCAAACTATTTTTATCTGATATTTGTAATTGGCTAGAAATAGATAATTCTATATTTGAAAATCAGGATTTCTCGATAGAAAATAAGAGCTTAAATTATAAAAATAAATATTTACAGCAGTTAGCTTTATTTATTAATTTTAAAGCTGAAAAATTTTGGCGTGCCAATTCAGGAATCAAAATTTTTCTTAGAAATCTTTACTATAGTTTGAATGGTTTACCTCACGAAGAAAAAATTAGTGCAGAAACTCGCAACTATCTAGAATCTCTTTATCAACCTTATAATCAAAAATTAGCAGCACAATTGTTGGCAAGAAACTATACTCATTTACCTCAGTGGTTAATAAGTTGCTAATTACGAACTCATGCTGATTAGGTTTCGTTTCTAATAATATTAGCTTTTACTTCTAATATTATTAGGTTTATTAGTTCTTATTTAGTTTATTATTACAGTTGATTTTTTATTCTATTTCAAAAAACTATGTATTTTTTAAAATTATTTATTATAAGTTATTAATTGTTTAACAGCATGATAATCTAATTTCGTGGAACAAAGTTTTTTACACCTTATAATATTTACCTTATAATATTTTCAGTGATCGAAGGCTTGAATTAGCTGTGGTCGTTGACAGCCGAACTTAGTTAAATTTATACCCAGAATATACTGGCACAAGAATAGATTCAATACTAAAATTAATCCCAGAACCAATAAAATCAACAATAACTGATTTTGTAGGATAAAGTAGAGGACAATTTAACGGCAAAACCAAGTTTCATCAATCAACAAATTTCTCAAAGCAGTTGTTTAGTATGAATAAGTCTCGATTTTTATCTGCATTAAAATTTGTTTTGAGTTTTTTAAATTGGCATGGCGGATCTACTTGGTTTAAATTTTCTTATACTTGGTTGAATGGTACCAGCGTAATTGGAATAGTTCGTGGGAATCTTCAAGCTGATAAAAATACTGTAATTAACCTGTCTAGTGTTTTGGCATTTGTTAAAAATTCTGATGGTATCTTTATTTCAGAATTTTTGGACATATTAATACTTGGTGCCAATAATCACTTGACTTTAGATGGTTCGTCCTTAGAGTTTGCTTTCACTAGCAGCACGGGAGATTCAGTTAAATTTCTTGGCTCTACTTCAGACTTTTTGTTTACGAGTTCTGTAATCATTGATAATGTTCGAGTTATTTCCTTTGAACCAATTAATCCCGCTAATTGGAATATGGTTCAATGTTTCTTGAATAAGTCTCAATATCATTTGATTGATGAAGTCCGCAACGAGAAAAATAACTTGAACTACAAACTGAAATTTAGGGAATAAATGCCTAAAATTATGTTTATTAGGAGTAGGGACAAATGACATTTGCCCCTACATTGGCAAACTATCAAGATTAATTACGCTCAATAATTCCACCACCCAATAAGATTTCTCCATCGTACCAAACTGCTGCTTGACCAGGAGTAACACCAAATTGGGGTTCTTCAAACACTATACGAACTCTATTTTGTTCTAGAGGGATAATAGTTGCTGGAACAGCTTTAGAGCGATAGCGTATTTGTACTTCTGCTTTAATGGGAGTTTCAGGTTGGGCAATAGATACCCAGTTTACTCTGTTAATAGTACATTCTAGTTGTCCCCCAGAATTGCGATCGCCGACTACTACTCGATTCATTACAGGGTCTAATTTAACCACATACAATGGCTCTGGTGCAGCAATTCCCAAACCTTTACGCTGTCCGATGGTGTAATGATGAATTCCTTGGTGTTTTCCTAAGACTTTTCCTGATAAATCAACGATATCCCCCTCTTTTTGGTTAATATATTTATCCAAGAAATCACGCATTGAGCCATGAGCTTCAATCAAGCATAAATCTTGACTTTCAGGCTTATCAGCAGTGGATAATTCAAAATCGGCAGCAATCTTTCTAGTTTCTTCTTTAGTGTGTTCTCCCAAAGGAAAAAGAGTTCCTGCTAAGATTTCTTGGGTTAGATCGTAGAGAAAGTAAGACTGATCTTTATTGCGATCTACTGCTCTTAATAGTTGATAGCGATCGCTATTTGGGTCATAATGAATTCTAGCATAATGACCTGTAGCTATTTTATCAATGCCCAATTCTGCCTTAGCATATTGGAGCATAGGGGCAAATTTAACCGCTCTATTACATTGAGAACAGGGCAAAGGCGTAATTCCCGCTTCATAACCTGAAACTAGGTAATCAATAATATTTTCCTGAAATAGCTCTCTACTATCCACAATATGATGGGGAATATCTAATTGCTCACAAATCCTCGCAGCGTCAACCATTCCTTCCGAACAGCACTGTCCTTTACCCTTCATTAACCAGAGGGTAAGTCCTACTACTTGATAATTTTGATTGTGTAGAGTAGCAGCAGCAACTGAGCTATCTACCCCACCAGATAAGCCTACTACGACTTTACGCATGGAACTAGAATAGAGATATTAACTTCTAAATATTTGGGAATCCTTATTTTATAGTAAGTGAGATTTAATTGTTATGAAAGTTCGGTCTTTATCACCCAAAACTTTATGTATCACTAATAATTATAAATTCAATTTCTTCAATGGGAGTTGGTTACTAATTTTATTCGGTGCGTGTAATGCTTTGCTTATTTCCCCTTCAGCAGCAGCTCAAAATAGAATTCAGATAAGTGACCATTTACCCCCACCACCTCCCTTATCTCCCCGCAGTCGCATTATTACAGGAAATCGCATTACTAGAGGTAGAAGCCATAATATTTTGCGTCCTACTATGGAACCACCTACTAGTCATATCGGGCGAGAATACACCTTCAGTGCGCCTAATGAATCACAATCAGAATCAGCCGTAAAAAATGTTGCTGGTTATCGTGTAGAGGTTTTAGGAAGTAGCGATCGCTTATTAAAACAGGTTAGAACTATTGAGCCAAAAGCTTTTTTCAAAGGTGATGTGATTCAAGTAGGAATTTTTAGTGAGCAAGACAACGCAGCAAATTTAGTGAGACAGTTAGCTTTACAAGGACTTTGGGCAAGAATTGTGACAAAATAAGTCCAATTTCGCTTTTAAAACCCTAATTCGTGTTTCATCATGAAAATCAATCAATTTACTATAGTTTGCCAACGTTTCTTAGCTATTTTTACAGTCTTCTTATTTTGTAGTTTAGTTTGGATTAATCCAGCAATGGCACAGGAACAAGCATTTAGAACTTTAACAGTTACAGGACAAGGTATAGAGAGGATTCCTACAACCCTAACTCAAGTGCAATTGGGGGTTGAGATTCAAGGAAAAAGTGCGGGAGAGGTGCAGCAAAACGTCGCCAAACGTACCTCAGCGGTTGTGGATTTTTTGAAATCTCATAAAGTAGAACGTCTACAAACTACAGGAATTAGTTTACAAGCTAACTATCAGTACAATAATAATGAAAGACGCCTAACTGGTTATATCGGCACAAACACTGTTAGCTTTCGCACTGAAACCGAGAAAGTGGGAGCATTATTAGACAAATCAGTACAAGCAGGAGCAACCCGCATCGATGGAGTCAGTTTTACTGCTACAGAAGAAGCTATTTCCACTGCACAAAAAGAAGCTCTGCGCCTAGCAACTAGAGATGCACAAGAACAAGCAGAGGCAGTTTTAGGAGCTTTAAATTTTAAGGCGAAAGAGATTGTTAATATCCAAGTTGCTGGGGCGAACATTCCTCAACCCAGGATGATGCAAACTGGACAATTTGCTAGGTCAGCTAGTGTTGAAAGTACACCTGTAATTGGTGGGGAACAAACTGTCAGAGCTTCTGTAACTCTGCAAATTCATTACTAGAGCCAAGATGAATTTAGATCAAACAATGATGCACCAGTGCATTGAATTAGCAAAAAAAGCTTTAGGGAAAACTGCTCCTAATCCTTTGGTTGGCTCGATTATTGTGAAAGATGGCAAGATTATCGGACAAGGATATCATCCAGAAGCAGGAAAACCCCATGCAGAAGTATTTGCCCTCAAAGAAGCAGGAGCAGCAGCAGCAGGAGCTACCGTATATGTTAGTCTGGAGCCTTGTAATCACTATGGTCGCACACCACCCTGCACCGAAGCCCTCATTGCAGCAAAAGTAGCCAAAGTAGTAGTGGGAATGGTCGATCCTAATCCTTTGGTTGGGGGCAATGGTATCAAAAGACTACAAGCAGCAGGAATAGAAGTAGTAACAGGGGTTGCTGAGTCAGCTTGTCGTCAACTGAATGAAGCATTTATTCACCGTATTCTGTATAAAAAACCCTTTGGCATTCTCAAATATGCCATGACTCTTGATGGTAAGATTGCAGCTACCACGGGACATAGTGCTTGGGTAACTAGTAAAGCTTCCCGTCAGCGAGTGCATCAGTTACGCAGTACTTGCGATGGCATTATTATTGGCGGAAATACTGTCAGGAAAGACAACCCCAATCTTACTACTCACGGTCTCACAGCCCATAACCCATTGCGAATCGTGATGACTCGTACTTGTGATTTACCAGAATCCTGTAATCTTTGGGACACTAGTATTGCACCCACTCTAATTTTTACTCGACCAGATAGCAATCCTCAATTACAGGAAAAATTACTAACTAAAGGAGTGGAGATTATTCATCTGGAAACTGTAACTCCCGAAGCTGTGATGAATCACTTGTATCAAAAAGGACTATCCCAAGTCTTGTGGGAATGTGGTGGTATTTTAGCAGCAAACGCGATCGCGTCTCAAGCAGTGCAGAAAGTTATGGCATTTATTGCACCTAAAATTATCGGCGGACAAACTGCACCTTCCCCTGTAGGAGATATGGGATTAACTCAGATGACTCAGGCTTTATTATTAGACAAAATTAGTCTAGAAAAAATTGAAGAAGATATTTTAATTAAAGGCTATCTCACTTAGATCTTGCAAACGAATTTACTTTTTTTACCTTTTTTAATAACCTCATGACGAGTTCTTTGGGGTTGAATCATACCTGTAGCTCGTCCAGAAGAAAAACCTCAGGGTTTGGGAGAATTAGCTGGGCTGCCAATCTCGGTCTACATGAGGGGCGTATAAAGGAAGGTATAGCTCGTGCGTTTTGCTCGAAATCCCTATAATAAATAATATTCAATAAAAATTTAAGGAGACACCTATAATGACACCAATCACCGCCAAAAGCGGTATTCTATTGGCTCTATGTTGTATTACTGCGATCGCAGGAGTCGGTTCAGTTTTTGAATTGTCTTCTGGCGAACCAGAACTAGGCAGCCTAACTACGGGGATTATTCTAGCTCTTAGTGTACCCCTAACTGGCATCTCATTTTGGGCAGCAGTACAAGATACTAGAGCGAACCAAGAAAGATAATTGTTTATTTCCACGGTAGGGTGGGCGACCGAAGGAAGCCCTAACCCTAAAGGGTACCGCTTCGCATAAGGGTACACCTGCGGATATACTTTAGTGCAATGCCCACCCTACTACAATTTTATTTTTTGGGAGAAAGCAACATCATCATATTGCGCCCTTCTCTTTTAGGATATTGTTGTACCTCTGCCAAATCTTCTAAATCTGTTGCCATTCTTTTAAGTAAAGCTTCAGCTAAGTTAGCGTGCTGAATTTCTCTACCTCGGAAACTTACAGTTGCTTTGACTTTATCCCCTGATTTTAGGAAGCGTTGAGCATTTTTTACCCTTACATTGTAGTCATGCTCCTCGATTTTGTAACGCATCTTCACTTCTTTTACATCAGCGTTGTGTTGTTTTTTCTTAGCTTCCTTAAGTTTTTTATCTTGCTCGTATTTATATTTGCCATAATCCATGATTTTGCAGACGGGCGGATCTGCGGTTTCACTGATTAGGACTAAGTCTAAGTTTTTCTCCTGCGCCAAGACTAGAGCTTCTCTAGGAGTAATAATGCCGACTTGTGCGCCATCATTATCTATTACCCTAATCTTGGGAAAACGGATTTGTTCGTTAGTTTTGGTTAGATCGCGATTACTATTGTTGTTGCGTCTTTTATCTCTCACAGGCGTATATTACTTGAGTCTATATAATGTATAAAGAGCAGGTATTTTTTGTTTCCTTATTCATCATTGTACCTACCTTTTTATTGATGAATCATTAATTTAGGTTGCGTCTCTAATTTAGCTTACTTTTGATCGGTG
>JASJDF010000203.1 GCA_030065715.1 Xenococcaceae cyanobacterium MO_188.B19
AGAAGTCAGATTTAACAGTAGTTAAAAGACTTTTTTATATTAGCTAATAAGTCTTTATTTATCTAGCTAGTTTTGAGAAATGGTATTACATAATTAGAAACGCTACTTTTTTGCCAGAGATGTCTTTTATCTCTGGTATTTTTTTATGCCAAAATAGCTTTCAATCTAATTTAAGCCATCTAATGACTGAAATAGTAAAAAATTCTCGGTCAGCGTTCTCTCGGATGCAAGCTCCGAGAGCTGCGCTGACTTCGTCAAGATAAAATCTTTTTACTTGAATTTTTAAGCTAGATAGTTCTGCTAAAAGAGGCTCTTCTACACCAGTGGAATTTATGGAAATATGTTGAGCTAGACAATTTACTACTTCATTTAAAGTTTCTTAGTCAGTTAAAACAAGTTTTTCAAGTTGATTTTTCAAGGTTTAAAACAGTTTTAGGTACAAGATAAGTTTTAATTATCTTACATCTGGTCATGACCTTAAATACCAGTTTATAAATGATTTATATAAACTATCTATTAGAGCTAAAATTTACTTTTTTGATCTAATGAAAATTGCATAGTTGAGAGAGGGAATACGCAATAGATATTTGTGGTTAGCTAGCTATATTTTGTTCTCTTCCTGAGTCATTGTTTTCTTGGTTATTAACTTTTTCTGACTTGCCAAACCCTAAATTTAACTCCTTCATATTTTTAGAATTGACCTGTAGTTTAGATTCGAGTAATTGCTGATCTTGGTAATTGTTCTGATGCTTATTTTGATTGGGGTTTTTTGATTTGTAGAACAATTCAGGAATGAGTAAGCTAGCAGTAATAAGACCTAATAAAGCAAAAAATTCAATTTCTTGGGCTTTTTTAGACAAAAGAGAGATATGGTTATCATCAAGGTTCTGATACACTTTAGATGCACCTACATCCTTAACCGTTTCTGGTTTATTTGTGGGAGCAGAACTCGCTGCTTGAGCAATATTTATTGGTAGTAAAACTCCTGTCATTATTGCGATTACTGAGATTACTGTATTTAACTTCATAACTTGTATTGGTGAGTAATAGTGTTTTCAGAGAAACTATAAGCCAGGGAAGTAAAAAATTCGGTATTGATTCTAGACTTTAGTAAAGATTGATTAAAAGTTATATCAGGTTATATCAGCAAATTACGAAATGTTTGGTTGAAGAAATTGCCAAACATCATCGATTAAAGTCGGACTATCGGCATTAAACCAAGTAATTGCATCGTTACCACGAAACCAAGTGCGTTGGCGTTTAGCAAACTGACGAGTATGAAGCACGGTATCAGATATTGCCATATCCAAAGAGATATTTCCCAGAATATATTGCTTAAACTCTGCGTAACCCAAAGTATTTAATAAGGGGAAATCTACACCATATTTATTGCAAAGACTTTCTACTTCTTTAACTAATCCTAATTCCACCATCTTATTGGTACGAAGTTTAATTCTGCTATCTAGAATATCTGGTTCGCAATTCAAACCTATTTGGAGAATGGGATAGCTTGGAGGTTTTTCTCCTTGCTGACTCGAAATTGTTTTACCCGTGACATAAAATACTTCTAAAGCTCGTAAGGTTCTTACTTGGTCATTGGCATGGATTTTAGTTGCTGCTATGGGGTCAACTTGAGCTAAAAAACCGTACAGTTGAGTTTGTCCCAATCCCATTAATTGCGATCGCAAATCCGTTTGAGGCGATACCCTAGGAATCTTGAGCCCCCTAGTAATAGATTTAATATACAACCCTGTTCCCCCGACTAACATAGCTATAGAAGAATTGTCAATAAGCTGTTGTGCTTGCTCCTGATATTCTGCTAAAGTCAGAGTCTCTGTAGGCTCACAAATATCAATTAAATGATGCTTGACTAATTCTTGTTCTTGTTTAGTTGGTTTGGCAGTACCAATATCAAACTCGCGGTAAACTTGGCGAGAATCAGCACTAATGATGGGGATATCTAGTCTTTGAGCTAAACTCATTGCCAATTCAGACTTCCCACTAGCCGTCGCACCGCAAATTACAATCAATACCATAATGACTTTAATGTTAGGTGGTTGATCAATGTTAAATGTTAAATGTTGAATGTTGAATGACTTATGAAAGAATTATCAGACACAGAAATTCAAGAAAAGTTGCGATCGCTACTTCATAAAGAAGGAACCTGGATAGATTGGGGTAAAACCTGCCAAGAATTACAAAAAGCAGGATGTGAACTTACGAAAATTTTTGAAGCTACTGGTTTTCAGGCTAGTCAACAAAATCTAGTCATTGTTGCTGCTCAAGTTTACGATAGCATCACCCAAGGAGGAGCCGAAGAAGCCGTATTAAAATATTTTCAAGGTCCTAAGAGTGATGTTTTGTATGAGTTTCGCATTCTGAATCAGGATCAAAGAGTAGCAGCAGCAAAATTATCCTATGAGAAGCAATCTGATGTCTATGAAGCTCATGAAATTGCTAAAACCATTAAAGAAGTTTCCCTACTTTCCCAACTTCCAGGGGGTTTTACCAGCCACCCTGGGGATATGGTAGCTTACTTGTGTTGGAAACGAGCGCGTCAGAAAAAAGACCTCCAAGAGAGATCGAGACTTATTGCTAAAGGCTTAAAATTTGCAGCGTCACAGTCTGCTAGAGGAGCTATTGAAAAGTTATTGAGCGATTTTACCGTAATTTCTTCAAAAACGGCTCCTATCTTACCCGTTTATCGCTTAGAACTAGAAGAAGAATTACCTCGCATTATTCCTCTAATCAAAACTTCACCCCTAACCACTGAAGCTATAGAAGCAGTTTCTCCCGTAGCAATAGAAGAACCCTTCCGTAGTGTGAATTTTACTAGTGGAGGTTGTTTTGTTCCTGTACCTGGTTGGCAATTAGTATTAAAAGCCGTCGATCCTATAAGTTATATATGTTCTAGCGATCTTCTTCCCAAATATCTTTCAGGAAAAGTCGAAACAGTACTAGTTATTATCGATCGCGCTGCTAAAGAATGGAATGTAAATAGCTACTTTCTAGTAGAAACAGACTCAGAACCACAATTGCAATGGTTTGAAAACCCCCCAGAAAGGAATATTATCGGTCAGTTAGTGCTAATTATGCGTCCCAAGAAAATCCTTGATGAAGGCAATATTACCCAACCTTGGCAAATGGACGACTAGGAAATTGGAGGGATTGGGGAGACTGGGAGACAAGGGAGGCAAGGGAGATTGGGAGACAAGGGAGGCAAGGGAGATTGGGAGATTAGGGAGGCAAGGGAGATTGGGAGACTGGGGAGATTGGGAAGCTATGAACAATCAACGATTATGCGCTTGTGCTTGCGAAGCTCTACCTGAAAGGTCAGCTCTACCTGAAAGGTCAGCTCTACCTGAAAGGTCAGCTCTACCCGCAGGGGCAGCGGTATCCTTTAGGAGAACCATGAACCACAAATATGTGGCACTTTTTACATTGTCTAGCGTCTCCATAATCACAAAGTTTGGTAAAGTCAAGAAAAAGTTAACACGGTGGTTGGATATTGTCAGTGACTACTCTCATCCGCCATCGTAAATTTTAATTACAATAGCAGACAATATTGATTCATTTATAAAGGTGTGAAAACTTATGTTAAATCTTCGTCCCTCTTGGAAACGTTTTTTTACAACCCTAGCTATATCTGGCTGTATAGTTACCAGCATTCCCCTAATAACTCATGCTCAAGGTGGATTGACCATCTTTAGTGGTGTTAATCGAGAAAATATCCTGAACTACTACTTAGATTTTAATGGTAAAAAACATAATCGAGATCGCTATCGCCTAAGAATTGCTGGAAAAAAATTGACTGGAGGCGCATCTAAGTTCTTTATTGCCTACCCAGACTACTTCGATGGTAAATTTGATGTAGATATGGACTACAGTAAAAATCCCAAGAAAAATCCTGTCCAAGTCCGCATTAAAAAAGGGAAAAAACAAGAATTTTTACCTCTAAGACAAGTAATTTTAGACAAAGAAAGTCGCATTCTCGAAATTGAATTAGAACAACCCCTTACAGAAAGTAGAAAAGTCGAGTTGGTTTTCTCCAATGTACGAAATCCTGATATTGGTACTTATTACTTCCATTGTGATGTTCTACCTGCTGCGGATTTACCCATTCGTCAATATGTAGGAACTTGGATCATTAGCATCGATCCCTAACTTTTATAGTAAAATAAGGGATTGTGACTTTTTGTATCTAAAATCATCAATTTGTTGGAGGCGAAGATAAATGACCAAACGTACTTTAGGCGGTAGTAACCGCAAACAAAAAAGAACCTCAGGATTTCGTGCGAGAATGCGATCTCACACTGGTAAAAAAGTGATTCAAGCTCGTCGCAAAAGAGGTCGTCGTCGCTTAGCTGTGTAATTGAGGAAAATTTAATTTATTGATTAATCATCGTGGGATTGCGAAAAATCCATCGACTCAAACACTGGCGAGATTTTCGTTCTGTTTATAAAAAAGGCATCAGTTGTCATAGTCCTCATCTAATTTTGAGGGCATTATTCATAGTCAAAAAACACCAGCAGTCCCCACTTAATCCCAGTCGAATTGGTATTTCTATTAGTACTAAAGTTAGTAAAAGAGCAGTTAAACGCAATCGGATTAAACGACAAATCAGAGCGGCGCTTGCTGTACTTTTACCAAGAATCGCAGAGGGGTGGGATATGGTAATCATAGTTAAGCCTTCAGCAATTGAATGCAAATATGAGCATTTTTTGCGAGAATTAGAACAACTACTAATAGAAACAAAAATAATCAATGGGAATTAAAGAAGAAGTTTTTTATGAAGGTGGTCCTCATGTAGGGGATTTAATCATCAATACCTTATTGGCTTTTACCGTCATCTGTATTCCCCTCACGGTAGGGGCAATTGTCCGAGCTTTATGGTTAAGATATCGGATTACAGACCGCCGTATTTCCGTTACTGGCGGTTGGATGGGTCGCGAACGCACCGACATTATTTACAATGAAGTGGTTAAAGTAGTAAATGTTCCCAGAGGCATAGGCTTATGGGGAGATTTAGTTATTACCCTTAGAGATAAAAGTCGTTTAGAATTGCGTGCAGTACCCAGATTTCGGGAAATTACAGAATACATAGCTGAAAAAGCAGCCAATAAAACTGGCAAATCGGCTTCTGCGATCGCTGGATAAAACATATTCTCTATAGTAAAAACAAGCTGACCGACAACTAACGGCAATCAGCTAAACTAGACTGTGAAAAATTACCGCTCAAAGGCTGGACAGATTTAAGAATGGATTTTGGTATCGGCTTCATTTCCAACAACATTATGTTGCCAATCCTAGATTTTTTTTATGGGATTGTGCCAAGTTACGGTTTAGCAATTATCGCTCTAACTTTGGTAATTCGCTTTGCCGTTTTCCCTCTCAGTGCAGGGCAGATTCGTAATATGCGAAAAATGCGAATTGTACAACCTGTAATGAAGGTGAAACAAGACGAAATTCGGCAGCGTTATCAAAATGACCCTGCCAAACAGCAAGAAGAAATGGGAAAACTCATGCAAGAATTCGGTAACCCTTTAGCAGGGTGTTTACCATTGCTATTACAGATGCCCATTCTCTTTGCTCTGTTCGCTACTTTGCGCGGTTCGCCTTTCACAAACATTCCTTATACTATGGATGTGGAAATTTTCCCCAGAGAGCAAATGGAGCTTATCCAACCCCAAGCTTTTGCCACCAAAGCCCAAAACATCTATATCGATGACGGAGTTCACGAAAAGATTGAAGCATTGCTTCCTGGGGGTAATAAGCTAGTGGTAGGGCAACAAACCAAAGTAGAACTACAAACCCTCGAAGGAAAATCTTTCCCCAATCTTTTAAAAGCATATTCAGTAGATAATTTAGTTCCCCAATGGGAAATTACTAAAGGTTCAGAAAGAATCAAAATCGCCGAAGATGGCACAATTAAAGCTCTAGAACCAGGAGAAGCTACCATTCAAGTGACAATTCCTGGATTAGCAGCTGACAAAGGATTTTTGTTTATTAAAGCTTTAGGACAAGTTGGAGTTACTGATGAAAATGGCAACATCAACTTTGACATCTTAGGTATGGTACTGTTCTTTGGGATTAGTATTTATATCAACCAACAACTGACAGGAAATCAGGGAAGCGGTAACGGTAGTAACGCAGATCAACAGCAAGCCGTCAATAAGATTACTCCTTTGCTTTTTAGTGGGATGTTTCTATTCTTCCCCCTACCTGCTGGAGTATTAATGTATATTGTGGTTGCTAACTTGTTCCAGATGGGGCAAACTTGGTTTTTGATGCAAGAGCCATTGCCTGACAATTTACAAAAAATTCTCGAAGAACAAGAGAAAAAAGAGCAATCACGGGAATCACTACCCTTTGAACGCAAACGCTCCAAAAAGAAAGAAAAAACCTCCTAAGTTATGGAAAATCAAGCAGAACGGGGTAAACAGTGGCTAGAAGAGTTACTGGCATTGATGGGTGTAAAAACCACTGTGATTTCCGAAGGTTTAGAGAAAATACTTGCCGATACAGAGTCTTGCTGGCTGGGGATCGACAATACTAACCTAAGCGAACAACAAATTAAATTGTTGATTGGAGAGAAAGGCAAAAACATCGATGCCATACAATATCTAGCCAATATTATCCTCAATATTGGTCGAGAACCTGACACTCAAGGCTCTTATACTATTGAGCTAGACGGTTACAGAATCAAAAGATATCAAGAGCTAGTAACCATAGCCGATAATGCTGTAGAGCAAGTCAGAAATACTGGACAAGAAGCGGAGATACCAAACTTATCTTCCGCAGAAAGAAGGCAAATTCACTCTTTATTGACTAATTCAGCTGATTTAGCCACCGAAAGTCGAGGACAAGAGCCGAACCGTAGATTAGTAGTGCGATTGCGCTAAAATCCTCTTTGTTTATGAAATCAATTTATATCCCCCAAATCACCCAAGCTCCAGACCGCAAAGTTGAGATTATTATTGACGGTACTATCTCTGGTTTGGATACTTTAACTCCCGTTCGAGGTAAATTAGTGGTGAGACATGGGGGAAATTTTTTAGAATTAACTGCTCAAGCTGAAACTATCGTCACCCTAACTTGCGATCGCTGTTTACAAAACTACAACCATCGTTTAGAAGTCAATACTTCGGAGTTAGTTTGGCTCGAAGCAGCAGAATTGGAGAACCTGCCCTCAGAAAGAGAAGTAGCTCTAGAAAATCTCTCAGAAACTTTATCTCCTAACGGCTACTTTGAACCAGAAGAATGGCTTTATGAGCAATTTTCTCTGGCTATGCCATTCCGCCAACTATGTGGAGAAAATTGTCAGGGTGCGCCGAAAACTCAAACTCATCAAGAAAATCATCTTGATAGTCGTTGGGCTTCTTTAGCATCCCTGAAATCAGAATTAAAACTCTGTGGAGAAGACCCCGACTGAAGTCTCTTGGTATTTACGAGAAATAGTATTACCTCCAAAATGGGACTTGTCTAAACTTTAGAAAGTAAAGGTGGTACGTATCGTGCCAGTAACCAAGTCTTTATTATTACTATTATTATTAGGAGAGGTGATCCAAATGATACCAGGGGTTATGCCAATATTGTCATTGATTTGATATTGATAGAAAGCTTCCACATGAACAGAAGTATCTTGATCACTACCGAGTGTTCTAATAGTAGAACTTGTTACCCAAGGCTCCATCCCAATAATTAATCCTGCTAGATTTCCTTCTTTGCCTAAATCTGGTAGAGCTAGAGTTACAGCCCATTGCCAAATAGTTTGAGTACCCCGATCTATCTGTCCATCAAGAGTAGAAAGAGCCGTTACTTTTGATAAACTACCCCAGGCACCCAAAGTTACCCGCTCACTGACTTCCCAAGAAGCCTGTAAACCATAGGAATCACCTACAGTAGGCACTGCTTCCCCAAAGTTATCTTCAGTAAAGAATCATAAGTTAGCCAAATTACTACCTGTTTCAGTGTCACTTTGATCTCGCGTGTGGGTATAGGTTACAGCTAAAGTTAGGCTGTCAGCAGGATTAAAGGCAATTTGTCCAATAGCTGTATAAGATGCGTTAAAAATTCCTCCATCCTCATTAGGATCATTGGCAGGAAAGGCTAAATAACCGGCATTTAGTTCCACTTTCTCGCCAAAACGGTGGGTAATTCCTAAACCGGCATCTCCCGCAGGAAGATAGATCGGACTACGAGTACCAAAAGTAGATACCGCACCTGAACCCCCATCCCCATCTAACACGCTAATGGTACTGGCTAGATCATCCGCTGCCGTTCCCGCCACACCAATAAGAATATCTGTATTGCTGCCAATCCCAAAAGTGTAGAACAAGACTTCTAATACAAGATCGTTATCTGCTGGTTCCGCAAAGGCGAGATCTCCCTGAAAAGTTCCTGTCGCTTCGGCTAAAGAGGGGATATTACCAGTAGAAAGACGAGTAAATAATAAATCTTGCCCATTAAAGCTGGTTTCTAACTCTAATCTTACGCGATCTCCAAAAGTGGCTTCAGCGTCAGCATCTTCAGTAGCATTGTTTTTAGAGCCAGCAAAGACATCACTCAAAGCAAAAATTACTTCTCCTGCCAGTTTAGTCGTAGTGGAAAATTGATGATCTTCCAAGAATGCAATGCGACTTTCTAAATTATCAATGCGTCCTCCAATAGCAGCAAGTTCCGCTTCAAATTCCTGAGTGAGACGATTAATAGTATCAAGATCTTCCCTAATTATGGCTTCTGAAGATGCAATCAAACGTTCGATTTGATTGAGACAGGAGTTCAAACCCGCAGCAAATTCATAACGGGATAAGGCTCGATTTCCCCGATAGGTTTGGTTAGGATAACCGACGATACAGCCATAGCGATCTACTAGAGAGCGTAAAGCTTCATAAGCCCAATCTGTTGGGGATACGTCTCTTAGTTGATTGACGTTGGTTACTTGATTGAGATTATTACTATTACTTTGTTCTGTTCCTTCCTGGCTATATTTTTGTAGCTGCTCTATAAGTTGGTTAGTTTCAGCCTGAACAGAAGTGGTGGATATTCCTGTTACTAGGGTCGCTAAGATGATTGGGGTGGTTTTTTTGATGATGTTCACAATCTTCCTCACACACAAATTTAATACATAGTAGATGGGTATATTACTACTAATAATAATTATTATTATCAATAAATTTGGGATTGGAATATGTAGAATTTAGGATATTATTAATCTATGCGATCGCGTAAATCCCCTTTTTTTGTCCTGTTAATCCTAATAGACCAAAGCACTACATCAGTTTAATAGGTTTAAAAAAGCTTTGAATTAGTT
>JASJDF010000204.1 GCA_030065715.1 Xenococcaceae cyanobacterium MO_188.B19
GAAGATGAATTAACTCAATACAGTACCGATGCTCGTAAAATAGAGAGATTGCGTCGCAAAATAGGCATATCTGTATCTCGACAAGAACAACAAGAGATAAAAAAAACACTGCTTGCTGAAATGCCTACTGGACAGTTAAGTAAAATAGTAGAAGAACAAAGACAAACAGTTGCTCTTCCCTTTTGGGGCATTGCTGGATTAGGATTATTACTAGGAATATCTACGCTACAGCCTTTAGATTTAATTGCTACAGTTATAGGTGGGATATTAGCTATTAGAATTCAAAAGTGGGGCTGGCAACTACAAGCGAGAAGACTGTTATTAAATACCTTAGAAGATATTGAACAAAGGATGCAACAACCTAATTCTTAGTAAGACGCTAGTCGGATACTCCGAACTCACGCTAATATCCTGTTTTTTTATTAATTTCTATCTTAAACATTTTGAGAGGACTCCCGTTAAACCCGTTAGGGTTAACGGTGAGATGAATCAAAATCAATTAACCAACATATTTTAGCCTATCTGCATTTTCTACACACATAATTGGCTCATGTAGGCTAAAATATAACCATGCTTACATTGACTCACACGAACAAACTAGAACCAACTCCCGAACAAATTAAGTACATTGAGAATACCCTCAACGTATGCACATCGGTCTGGAACTTTGCGCTCTCGATGCGTAAAGATTGGTGCAAATCTCGTGTGTCACCCATTAATGCTTGCTCAATTGAACGTGAATATATCATGTCAGTTGACGAACCATTCCCGAATTACCATGTGGCAGCTAAGCAGTTAACAGAAGCCAAGAAAAATAATGATTGGCTCAAGTCTGCCAATGCTCAGGTTTTACAACAAACGTTGAGAACTTTGGATAGGGCTTGGGACGATATGAAGCAGCGCGGATTTGGATTCCCTCGCTTTAAAAATAAATATCGAATGAGGTCATTTGTTTTTCCTCAGTTAAATAAAAATCCCATATCTATTGATTCTATTAAGCTCCCTGGGCTGAAAGAGGTTAAGTGGAGGATGTCTCGTCCCATTCCTGATGGGTTCATTCCCAAGCAAGCAAGAATAGTAAGAAAAGCATCTGGTTATTTTGTAATACTGTCATTGCAATTAGATGTTGATATTCCCGACCCTCTACCTCACGGTCATCCAAGAGGTTTAGATTTGGGTTTTGACAAATTTGTGGCTACTAGTGATGGGCTAGAGATTAAACGACCTCGTTTTCTGAAGACTCTACAGTACAAGCTGAAATTGCTGTCTCGCAGGTTGAGAAACAAACGCGTCGGTTCAAATAATCGGCACAAACTAAATCAGAAAATAGCTAGACTACATGAGCGTATATCCGATACTCGCAAGGATTGGCACTTTAAACTAGCTCATCATCTTTGTGATGGTGCTGGCATGATATTTATCGAGGATGTCAACTTTGTTAGTTGGCAAAGAGGTATGCTTTCAAAACAAAGTGCCGATGCCAGTTTTGGTCAGTTCGTGAATATTCTTCAATGGGTATGCTGGAAAACCGATACCTACTTTGCCAAGGTAGATAAGAACGGAACAAGTCAAACTTGCCCTAATTGTGGCACACATACAGGCAAGAAACCCCTGGATGTTCGTCTTCATGATTGTTCCAATTGTGGATATAGTACTACAAGAGATGTAGCAGCAGCTCAAGAAGTTAGAAATCGAGGATTAAAGGCGGTCGGGCAGATCGTCTTAGAAAATGTCTGTGAAGATGTTATACAACATTAATTTAATATAATCAACAACAACAACAAAGGCAAGCAAATTGCCTTTTTTAACGTTTTGTGTAAATATAAATCTTGATAATTATACAAAGCATATAATGAGAGTTCAGAAGGTCAATATTCGAGGTCAAACCAGTTGGGTTTTACTCGGTGATGACTATCTACCTATCGAACCAGTCACGGATTACTTACAACACCTAATGGCGTTGGGTAAAGCCCCAAACACGCTTAAGAACTACGCTCATCACTTGAAGCTATTTTTTGAGTATTTGGAAGCTTACAGTCTCGACTGGACACAATGTTGGGAGAAGGAGTTAGCAGAATTTATGCTCTGGCTACAATTACCCGATTCTATTCCTGGTGTTCCTTCTATTGCCCCACAGACAGCGAAAAGAACGGAAAAGACAGTCAACATCATGATGAGTGTGATTTATCAGTTTTACGAGTTTCACGCCCGAAATCAGAGGATAGAAAGCCGAGAACTGTATAAAACCAGCTACCCAGTCAAGAGAAGATATAAACCACTTCTCTATGAGATGAAGAAAAATAAGGGGGTCAAAACTAAGAGATTAAAAGTTAAAGAACCTAAAACATTTCCTGGGTGTTTAAGTAAAGAGGAAGTCCAAACCTTAGTTGATAATTGTGCCAATCTTCGAGACAAGTTTTTAATTGTACTTCTCTATCACTCAGGTTTAAGAATTGGGGAGGCTTTGGGCTTACGTCATAGTGATATTCATAGTGAAATGGGACTGAATGAAATTCATGTAATTCCCCGTAATGATAACCTCAATGATGCCAGAGTCAAAGATGGAGAAACAAGAATTATTAGCGTCCCAAGACAAACAATTCAAGCCTATGAAAACTACGTTCTAGATGATGATTTTCCAGATGTAGATTCTGATTATGTCTTTATCAATATGTGGCGTAATGAAATCGGTTCGCCAATGAGATATTCTACTGCTCAAAGTTTATTTAGAAGGTTAAGCGATAAGACGGGAATAAAAGCTACAGCGCACTTATTAAGACACACTCATGCTACAGAATTAATTAGAGCAGGAATGGATTTAATTTACGTTCAAGAACGCTTAGGTCATGCCAGTATTCAAACCACAATTGATACTTATGTTCATCTATTAAATGAAGACCAAAAAGCTGCTTATAAACAATATTTAGCTAAATGTGAGGAAGAATAAATGGAACAAATTAAGATAGCCCCAGATTTCCAAAATAGTGAAAGAAAATGTCCTAAGTGTGAAAGTACAAATTTAAAACAAAGTAACAAATCTAGTATAAGTAAATTAAGATATATATGCCAAGAATGTGGAAGAGATTTTACTTTTCAATCAAAATACTATTCTGTTAAAAATTTACCTGATAATATTTTGCCCCATGAAATGAAATTTTATGATGTTTGGGATTTAAGAATTTTAGGAAAATCTCCAGGTGGAACATCCAAAAATTATTCATTAAGTTTTAACATTGAACCTAATTGGCTCAAAGAATTAATTAAAGATTATCTGTGGTCAAGAATATCTTTAGATGAAACTTCAACATTAATTAGACGGTTGACCGATATAAAGAAATTTTCAACTTATATTAAAGAACAAAGTCCAAACTTGCAACCTGAAGATGTGAATAGAGAATTTATAATTGGGTTTTTAAATTATATATCAACAAAAAAATTAGCTCCTAAAACCAGTAACGGAGTGATATCTAATATAAAAGCTTTTTTTGAATTTTGCCAAAAAAATCTAACATCTAGTCTTACACAACAACAGCTTTTTTATAGTGAAGATTATTCAAAGAGACTCAGGACTAAAATCAAAGATATTCCTATATATGTTTTAAAACAAATAGACAGTTATGAAAACGCATTAGCACAACCAATTAAATTGATGACAAGAATTCTCAGAGAAACGGGAATGAGAGTGTCTGAAGTTTGCAATTTGAAGTTTAACTGCATTCAGCAAGATAGTGATGGGGATTGGTGGATTAATTTTTGGAGAATTAAATTAAAAAAAGAAGATAGATTGTTTATTTCCAAAGAATTAGCGCAAAATATATTAAATCAACAAAATTTTATTCAAAAAAATCTTAATAAAGAATTCAATTATTTATTTTGTAGTACTAAAGGAAAAAGTTGGTTTGATAGCTATGCCCGTAAAAATAAACATAACAAGACAGCTACTAGAAAAGAGCTTAATTATTTTGTACCTATTGGTGAAGTAATTAATTCTTCAACGCTTAGAGGATATCTTCATCAATTAGCTCACGAACACAATATTACAGATGTTTCTGGTAAAATATACCCCATTTGGAAATGCCATCAATTTCGCCATACTCATTTAACAGATTTAGCCAGAAAAGGGACAGGAATAGCTCATATAATGCAGCGTGCTGGTCATGTTTCTGCTGATATGTCTATGCAGTATGTCCACCTTACTGATGATGACCAGAAGAAAAAAATGAAAGAAGTGTGGGATAACACTCACTTCAATATGGAAGGTGAAATAGTAGCTCCAGTAAATCCCGATTTAGACACAGCAGAAATGCAGTGGATAAAGAAAGGGATGGGAATGCAGACTACAGATAATGGTTACTGTACTTTGCTCTGGACACAAACCTGTCCTCATCAAGATTTACCCTGTAAAGGATGCGGTAGTTGGGTAACAACTTTAGACTTTTTAGATAGTCATAAAAAGGAATTAGAAGAGACAGAAAAGATTATCGAAAATGCCCGTCAAAAAGGCTATCAAAGACAGATAGAAAAGAATGTACCCAGAGCAGAGAGACTCAAGAAAATTATCTCTGGAATGGAAAAACACGCCTCCATGAGAGGTATTGGTCATAACGAATGGGAGGAGAAAGCATAATGTCTCGTCCGAGTAACAACTCTAAAGGCAATCCAGAACTGTTAGTCAAAGCAGCAGCAGCTAAGAAAAAAGATGCAGCAGAAAGACTAGAAAAAGCGATTCAACAAGTCTTGGATTCTGGAGAAAATATTACTTTTAAAGCTATAGCAGAAACCGCAGGATTATCTGTTAGTTACCTTTACAAATATCCAGAGATAAAAAATCGTATTGCCGAACTACGTAACCAACAAAAAGCAGCTATCGGAGGAATAGTAAATAAAACTCCTAAGTTCCAACCAGCTACAGATAAATCTAAAGCAGTAATTATTAGTAAATTACGTCAAGAAAATCGTCGGTTACGTAATGAGAATGAAGACTTGAAAAAACATATCGAAGTAGCTCAAGGTAAAGTTATCGAACTGCGTCAAGTAGAAGCAGAAAATAATCGCCTGAAAGCAAGGATAAAAGAGTTAGAACAAAATCTTACCTTAGCCAAAGTCACGCCAATTAATAAGAAAAAACGGAGTGGTATTAGTTCTGATATTCAAACGAGATTACAAATAGTCGGAGTAAAGTTAAATCCTACTCTTACTAAGACTATTAAAGCAGCTTCAGATGAAACAGTGTTAGATGCAATTGAAGCTTTAAAAGACCAACTTACTAAACAAGATATTCCTAATGCTGGTGGTTGGTTAAACAAAGCAATAAAAGAGGGTTGGACTAAATCTGAAACTACTCATCAGCAATTCATCAAGCCAGAACAAAAGATAGTCAAGGCTTCTGATAAGCCACAGAAAAAACAAGTTAGCCTGACTCAACTTAAAAAACTCAGCAATATTTTTAATAAAGATGAATAATGATAATTTACCTCCTACTAATATCGAAGCTGAAGAAGCTATTTTAGGAGGAATATTGCTTGACCCAAAGGCAATTACAATTGTTGCTGATATTCTCCCAGTAGAAGCTTTTTCGATTTCTACTCATCAACAAATATACAAGGCAGCATTAGAGTTACATCATAAGGATAAACAAGTAGATTTAATGACTGTTACTACTTGGCTAGGAGACCATAAGTTACTTAGGAAAGCAGGAGGTAAAACTAAATTATCACAACTGATAAATCGTACTGTTTCAGCAGTTAATATTGACCGCTACAGTTTATTAGTTTTAGATAAGTATCAACGTCGGCGTTTGATTGCTGCTGGTCATGAAATAGTTGATTTAGGATACGATACCAGTACGGAATTAGAGACAGTTTTTGACCAGGCAGAATCGAAGATATTTGACCTGACTACCGATAAGAAAGATAAGTTTACTACTGAACCAATTAATGACTGTTTAGCTGATATTTTCAATGAATTAGAACAAGGTTCGTTACCTCTTTATCCTACTGGTTTAACTGATTTAGATTCTTTAATTGGTGGTTTAACCAAACAGGATTTAATCATTATTGCTGCTAGACCAAGTATGGGTAAGTCTTGGTTTGCTTGTTATTTGGCTAATTATATTGCTACCAAGGATAAAAAACCTGTAGTTTTCTTTAGTGCTGAGATGTCTAGAAAACAGTTAGCTAAAAGATTTCTAGCCATGCACACTGGTATTGATTCACAGCGATTAATGAATAATGTCATCTATCAAGATGAAATGGATTCTTTGGTTAATGGTTTGAGTGATGTAGCAGAGTTACCCATTGAGATTAACGATACTCCAGCCGAACAATTAACCCCTGCTAAAATTCGTTCTGAACTAAGGAAAATTCAATCTAAGAGAGGAGAATTAGGTTTAGTTGTGCTTGACTATATTCAAAAGCTAGGAGATAGGGCAGCAGGTAACAGAGCGCAGGTTATCGGGAAATATAGCGGTGCTTGTAAGGATATAGCAAAACAATTCAATGTACCATTTGTTGTCTTGGCTCAAATAAACCGAGGTGTTGAATCTCAAAGTAATAAGCGTCCCAATATGGCTTCTTTGAAAGACAGTGGAGATATTGAACAAGACGGCGATCTACTTTTGATGCTCTATCGAGATGAATATTACAGGTCTGATACTGAAGATAATGGAGTCATGGAAGTTATTGTGGGGAAAAATCGCAATGGTGCTACTGGTACTTGTAAGGTTCTATTCGATCCATCAGTGGGAGCTTTTTGTGACTATACAAGCTAGAATAATTAGCGTTATATAATTTGACTAACTACTCTAGCTTTGTATAAAGTATTCACAACACTAAAAGCATTGCTCAGTAAGCGTTATGTATGTTGTGGTTGCGATAAAAGATGGTCTGACGGGGGTTAGTGGTCACACTAGCCTAGTTAAGAATCTGAGAAGCAGAAAATTAACATCGTGAGGTGTTAGAATCTCCCGTTAAACCGCAATTAGCGGTTAACGGCGAGAGTAGTCAAATCTGCTCAACTATCTCGATTGTTTGCGTCGATTCAGACAATAATCGATATCAGCTACAGATTGAGGCAAATATTCTCCTAACCACTTATCTCGCAGTTTTAGACCTTTTTCATTGCGAATAAAGGCATTGACTGTACTATGCCACCTAGAATCACCTTGAGGCAAAATCAAGCCATAGAAGTCACAAGTTAGAGGTTTTTCGGGTATTAACTGATAATTTTCCTGTGCTAAATTTTGTCTGGCAATTTCTCCTGATAGCAAAACTCCATCACTAATAAAAGCATCAAGATTGCCGTTAACCAGAGATTTAATCCCTTGAGATCTACCTTTTGCCCCTTCAAAATATACTACTTCCGCTTGAGGGTAAGTTTGTTGTACGAATTGTTCCGTGGTACTTTCTTTGAGCAATCCTGTTTTAATTCCTTGCAGACCGTTATTAAAATCTATTTGAGGTACTGTGTCATTGGGGACTAAAAAACGAGTACCACTGATAAAAAATGGGTCAGAAAAAGTCACCCCATCCACATTAGTTCTAATAGTATTGGGACCACATTCGAGATGAACCGCATTCTGCTGTACCAATTCAAACCGATTGTTTAGAGTGGATGATAATTTAACAATTTCGATCTCAGAATCAATATCTAGTTTTTCCGCTAAGTATTCTCCCAAAGAATGTGCTAAATCGTAACAATAGCCGGTCCACAAGTTTTGCTGATTATCTATATAACCAAAAGGGGCAGCATCCGTTCTCATGGCTATTTTGAGAGTTTTAGTCTTCGTAATTTCAGCTAAAATGCTGCTTTTTTTCTTAGGAGCAACTGCTACTAATTTTTCTGGGATGGGTGGAGTAGGAGGAGTTTTTCCGTAAGCTTGTTCTAATTGTTCTGGGGTTAAAGATTCAACCAGATAGAATGGCAATTCTTCGTTACTGATAACTTCCGTGTAAGCAGAACTCAAATAGGGCTTATATTTAGAACTTTCAGGTTTGTCTGATGCTTGCAACTCCCGTAAATAAACTTCAAAAAAAGCTAAACTCATAGCTTTGAGATAGGTTCTAGCTAAATCGGGACGTATTCCTTGTAAGATATCGGGTAAGTTACGAACTCCCTCTTCACTACTAGTGGAGTTATGACTTCCACCTACCATGACTCCTAAATATTTATCAGAAGTATTTAACCACAAAAAAGGATGAGCCTGTTCTTCAATAAAGGGCGCAACAATATCATTACTCCCGCCTAAAATCATGGTAGGAATGGATATTTTGCTCATATTTTCCAATCCTAAAACCGAACTAGTAATAGGATTAACTGCTATTGCTGCTTTGATACGGGAATCTTTTAAGTTGTATTGTCCTGGAGGTAAAGAACTAGCGCGACACTGTAACAACATAGATGCATTGAGAGTCGGCTTATTTTCTTGGCACATTTGCTTGGTTCTATCTCGGTTCAGAGGGGCTCCCGCCAGAGCCAGTGCTGTATAACCGCCAAAGGAATGGCCCAAAACGCCCACTTGTTCCCAATTAATCAGTCCCTGGAATTCTGAATTCTTTTCGATCTCATCAAGAAGATAAGTAATATCTAGAGGACGGCTATAAAATTCTACTGGACTAACATCAACTCTAAGTTCACCCCGTAAAAAAGCCTCTGCAAACTTGCTATCGCTGCCAATATGTTCTGGTACAACTATGATGTAACCATGAGAAGCAAGATGTTCTGCCAGGTAGTCGAAATGGTCACGACTGGAAGTAAACCCATGACTAAATAGTAAAAGAGGAGCTGGTTCAGTTTGACCTTGTGGGAGATAGATATCAGCATCAAGACTATAGTCAGTAGCAAAGCCAAATTGGGTCTGGCGTATTTCATTGATCTCGAAAGTCATGGTTTTTTTCACGACCGAATATGAGCCTGGTTCACGGAGATCAGAAAATTGTTCCAAATTTCTTGTTGGCTGAGAATTAACTTCCCTGGTTGCTTGGTCTGCGATCTCATCTATGGTAGTTTCGTTATAAGATAAGAAATTACCTAACTCTTTGATTAGAGCAAAAATCAACTGGGCATTGAGTTGAATATCCTTGGTAGGAAAGTGGCGCATAAAATTAATCAAAGTCAAACCTTCCGTATCTGCTGTTGCCAAAATTAGAGCGGAACGAATAGCATAAATCCCGTTGCGGTTTGGATGAGTGTAAATAACTTCTCCTAATTGCCTGAGAAAATTTTCTCCCATTGGCATATTAGTCACGCGAGAAAC
>JASJDF010000205.1 GCA_030065715.1 Xenococcaceae cyanobacterium MO_188.B19
CTGGATAGTATTAGTTTTGCGGACTGGTTTCGCAGTCATGGGGGAAATAATGGCAGCTTAGAAAAAATGTGGAATCCTATTGCCTATGCTTTAGGTTTTATTGATACGGAAAATATCTCTGCTCGTTGTATGCTGACTATTTTTCAATTCTTCGCTACCAAAACCGAAGCTTCTGTACTAAGGATGCTAGAAGGCTCACCCCATGAATACTTGCATAAGCCTATAGTAGAGTATCTCAAAGCTAGAGGCACTAAAATTCATACCCGTAGACAAGTTAGAGAAATTCTCTTTGATCAAGATAATAATAGTAAAGTAACAGGATTAGTGGTTGCTCAAGGAGACTCCACAGAAATAATCACTGCTGATGCCTATTTATGCGCCTGTGATGTCCCTGGAATCAAAAAAGTTTTACCCCAAGAATGGCGTACATGGTCAGAATTTGACAACATCTATAAACTAGATGCCGTACCCGTCGCCACCGTACAACTGCGTTTTGATGGTTGGGTTACAGAATTAAACGATGAAGAGCAAAGAAAACAACTTAAACAAGCTGTAGGCATTGACAATTTACTCTATACACCTGATGCCGACTTTTCCTGTTTTTCCGATCTCGCCCTATCCAGTCCAGGGGATTACTATAAAGAAGGACAAGGCTCCCTAATGCAACTAGTTTTAACTCCAGGTGACCCCTTTATCAAACAAAGCAATGAAGCGATCGCTCATCATGTTCTAGACCAAGTTCATCAGTTATTTCCTTCTTCCCGAGACTTAAATATGACCTGGTATAGTGTAGTAAAACTAGCTCAATCCCTTTATCGGGAAGCTCCGGGAATGGATGCTTATCGCCCCCCCCAAAAAACCCCCATCCCTAATTTTTTCCTTGCTGGTAGCTATACCCAACAAGATTATATAGATAGTATGGAAGGAGCAACCATATCGGGAAAACAAGCTGCTCAAGCAATTCTTGATTATGCAGCACAAATCAAACCTAATTCCTAATTCCTAATTTAATAATTCCATGTCAGATTGGCTTGAACATACCGTACAAGTAGAAGTACCAGTTTCCATCGAACGAGTATGGGAGCTTTGGTCAGATTTAGAACAAATGCCCTTGTGGATGAAATGGATCGACTCAGTAGAGATACTATCCGATAATCCCGAATTGTCTCGCTGGAAGCTAGCTAGTAGCGGATTTGAGTTTAGTTGGTTATCCAGAATCGTTAATATTGTTCCTCAACAAATCATCCAGTGGGAATCAGTGGATGGATTACCCAACCGAGGAGCGATTCGATTCTATGATCGTAGTCAAGGGAATAGTATTGTTAAACTCTCCGTGGCATATAAAATACCAGGGATAATCGGGAAATTAATGGAAGATTTGTTTTTAGGCAGAATCGTCGAATCAACTATCCAAGCAGACATGGATCGATTTCGCAATTACGCCATTCAAGCAGATCAAAAATTTAAGCTTTAGTGCTATTATTTTCTTTGAGAATTAGGTTCGGTATTTGAGTTTGCATTCAGTATTGATTGGTTTGTCCGTAAAGTATTGATACGCCTTTTCCGAAATCTTGTCTCTCCATCAGTATCGAAAATAGGAGACAAAAGTTATGTCAATTTATGTGGGCAATCTAGATTATGGTCTAGAGCAAGATGACCTAGTAGAAGTATTTGCTGAATATGGAAGTGTGAAACGAGTTTATGTGCCAACAGATAGAGAAACTGGTCGTAAACGTGGTTTTGCTTTTGTCGAACTAGGAACAGAAGAAGAAGAATCTGCTGCTATTAATGCTTTAGATGGAGCAGAATGGATGGGGAGAACTCTTAAAGTTAATCAAGCTAAACCCCGTGAATCAAACCGTTCTGGTGGTGGCGATCGCAGAAGTTTTCGTTTCTAATACATCTAAATAGTAGAAAGAAAGCCTATCTTATCATGAATTTTGAATACTGATACTCAGTATCTAAATAATATTGCTAGGGAATAAAATTGGTTCAATACAAAATATTCCCTAGAATTTTTTTGGGAATTTTTGGGTAATAAAAAAATTAAATAATATAACCACTATGCTAAAGAATGACAAATGGATTATCGAACAAGCTACCAAAGGAATGATTGAGCCTTTTGAGAAAAAATCTATTAGAAAAATAACTGGGGATATTAGTCAAGACATTCCAGCTATTAGCTGGGGATTAAGTTCTTACGGATATGATGTAAGGCTATCTCCACATGATTTTAGGATATTTAGGCATATTCCAGGAACAGTTGTAGACCCAAAGAATTTCAACCCTAAAAATTTAGAGCAAGCTTCACTACATACCGATAAAGATGGGTCTTATTTTATAATTCCAGCTAACTCCTATGGCTTGGGTGCTTCTCTGGAAAGTATTAAAATGCCACCTAATGTAACTGCAATCTGTCTTGGAAAATCCACTTATGCACGAGTTGGAGTTATCGCCAATATTACTCCGCTTGAGGCTTCCTGGCATGGTAAAAGTATTACACTAGAATTTTCTAACGCTTCAAGTGCTGACGTAAAAATCTATGCTAATGAAGGAGTAGTCCAACTTCTTTTTTTTGAAGGAGAAGCTTGCGAAACTACTTATCAAAAACGTTCTGGAAAGTATCAGAATCAGGGGTCTGGAGTAACCTTACCAAAAGTTTAGCAAATAGTTAGGTATTTCTTATTGAAGAATGCTGAGTTTAAATCTAAAATGCAGTAATTTGACCATTAAGGCTAAACTGTTTGTGGCATAACTAAAACTTCTCTATGTCTAAAAACAAAAAGGAGCCTCAAGGCTGTGGCTGCGCCAACATTCCTATTTCTGTTATTTTACTGGCTATAGGTGGGGGTTATTGGTGGTTTAGCCAACAAGGAAATCTTTATCTAACCAAGATTGGTGATTTTGTAACTGACAATCTACCTGTAGATATTCCTGGGTTAAAGTCAACTTATACCAATCCTCCCATAACCCCTACACCCACATTACCAAGTGCGCCCATTGCCAAACCCAATAGTCAAGAAGTTTCTCCCCCAGAAATAACTTCTCAAACAACATCCAACCCCAAGCCGAAAACTGTTCCTAAACCAAAAGCTTCTACTTTACCCAAAACAACAGCCTCAAAACCAACTCTTTGGGAGAAAAAAGCCATTAGAGGCATTTATTTGAGTCGTTATCAAGTAACTAATAATGCCAGCGAACAAATGATTCGAGAGCGAGTTCGCTACTACCATTCTCAAGGAATTAATACTATTATTCACGGTGTTTGGGGTAATGCTTGCACTATGTATAATAGTCAAGTTATGGAAAAAACCTTGGGTTATAAAAGTTGTCCTAATTTATTTCGCGATCGCTGGCTAGAATGGTTAATTGATGAAGCGCACAAGCATGATATGGAAGTTCATGCTTATTTTGAGAAAGGAATTAAGATAGACAAAAATAGTCCAGTTTTTGATTTAGCAGTAGAACGGAAATGGATTGTACCAGGGGTAGATCGGACTTATGCAGGAGTCGATCACTATATCCTTGATGTAGAAGTTCCTGAAGTGGCGAATTTTTTTAGAGATATTTTAGTTGAATTTGTGCAAAAATATCCCACAATTGATGCGGTTCAATGGGACGACTATCTAGGCTATCATGCAGAGTTACCTGGTAAAGTTGACCGCACCGATAAACTAACTAAGTTTACCAAACAAATGATCGATGCTATGAAACAAGCTAATCCCAAAGTTAGTTTTGATTTGTGCCATCATAACCCTTACTGGGCTAAAAGATATTTTGCTGCTGACTGGGAAAAATGGGGTGTAGATCGAGTTTTTATTCAAGCTTACAACGAGAAGAATTTCCAGCCAGAAGTAAACTACGCTCAAAAATATGCAGGAATTGCGATCACCGATCAACAATTACATCGCTTACCAGAAATAATCGCTAATGACAAAATCAAAGGAATTTTAGTTTTTCCTCTTTCTGGTAATCCAGAAGCAACGGCTTCCAAGTTGAATCTTAAAGCTTTTTAACCTAATTTAAGTGGCTTCCTAAGGTAATGTTAGAATCCTAAGCTGCACATCCTTGATTTTTTCCTAGATTGGGAATATGGTTTACAGGCTCTATCTTATCGAACTTTCTACCACTCTTAGGAGGAATAGGAAGATTAAAACGAGTGTGGAAATCTTGTTGTACTTTATAAGTAAGGCGAGGTGATATTTGACGAACTATTTGGGCTAGTAAGCGATCGCCTGTACTTTGAATTAGGGAAGTAGGTAATTTCAGAATAAACTTAGGAAACTCAACAGTTACAGACATATCCAATGTCCAACTAACTCGAATCATAGTGTTAGAAGGGGACTGATAAGATTTAAAAATATGTTTAACTTTTTTGCCTAGAGTTCCTTGTAAATCTAGTTCTTGCAGCTCCATTTGAGATTTATAAGCAACTTCGTAACCAGGAGCTTGATAACCAGGAATTGGTACAGTGTGCATTCTATAAATGCCATTTTGAGGAGGATTTAAAACCACCGCAATTTTTGGCTGTACATCATAACCAAAATAACTAAACTCTCCCACACTCAAGATATAACCATTTTCTCCTAAGGGCTCTACTTGCATTGGTTTAGAGCAGCGACAAAACCATCCTTCATGGGCATCAAGATAATCAGCTACAGTTTTGCGATCGCGATACATATCCATATAACCTAAGAAAGACCCCTGAAACAAAAAAACATTATTGGCTTTTTCGACTGCTGACAATTCTGCTACTTTATTACTGGAACGAGAATTAGCTAAATTCAAATTGCGATCGGATACTGGTAAGACCATTTTTTGTTGTTGGGAAGTAGATTTGAACTGCATATTATTTCTGAGGTTATTAATTAATAATTTCTTTTATTGCTAAATTATTTACAATACAAGAGTTAACAATCAGTTAAACATTTAATCTTTTATATAGGTGTGATCGAGACCTTTATGCAAGCTTTAGTAGTCGGAGCTACGGGACAAACAGGAAGACATATTGTTCGAGAATTGCTTAAGAAAAATATTCTCGTTAAAGCTTTAGTGAGAGATTTAGAAAAAGCCCGCAATATTTTACCTTCGGAAACTGAATTAGTATTAGGGGATGTGTTAGACAAAGCCAGCATTACATCAGCTATTGCTGGTTGTGATATTTTATTGTGTGCTACAGGGGCAACTCCTAGTTTTAATTTACTTGCTCCTTATCAGGTAGATTACGAAGGCACAAAAAATTTAGTTGATGTTGCCAAAGCTCAAAATATCCGTCATTTTGTGATTGTTTCTTCTTTGTGTGTCTCTAAATTTTTTCACCCCTTAAACTTATTTTGGTTAGTGCTTTATTGGAAAAAGCAAGCAGAGGCATATCTGCAAAAAAGCGGTTTAACTTATACAATCGTTAGACCAGGTGGACTTAAAAACGAGAATAATACAGATAATATAGTCATGTCATCCGCAGATACTCTATTTGAAGGAAGCATTCCACGGCAAAAAGTTTCTCAAGTTTGCGTAGAAGCACTCGTAAATGATGAAGCGAAGAACAAAATTGTGGAAATTATTACTAAATCAGATGCGCCCAAACTCCCTTGGAATGAGCTATTTGCCCAAGTATCCTCAAGGTCTTAGTTTGAGATTTGATTTATTAAAGTTTTAATGAAGTATGAGGGGAAGTATTTTAAAGCTTTACCAAAATTAAAAACATCTGTAGAGTTATGTGGCTATTTTAACGTAATCAATAGTTACAAAAAAACCGTCACCAGGATTTTCTTGTGACGGTCCCATTATATATTTTTAGCTCAAACACCAATGGTCTAGTTAAACTTAGAAATCAGAACTACCAGACATTTCTGACATTCCAATACCTGCACTAGCACCCCCACCACTGATGATGTCAGCTTCCTTTACGAAACCACTGTACGCCTCCATACCGTGTTCGCCGATGTCTAAACCTTGCATTTCTTCGTGTTCGCCGACTCGAATACCAATTGTAACTTTGAGAATCGTCCAAACGATGGCACTAAAAGCAACAGTAAATGCACCAACAGCTACAACACCAAGAAGTTGAGTACCAAAATTACCAGTACCAAAGATACCAACAGCTAGGGTTCCCCAGATACCACATACTAAGTGAACTGAAGTTGCACCAACAGGGTCATCAATTTTGAGAACCGAGTCAAAAAAGCCAACAGAAAATACTACAATTATACCAGCGATCGCACCGATAATTACAGCGGAGAAATAACCTACATCAGCACAACCAGCAGTAATCCCTACTAAACCAGCAAGGATTCCATTAATGGTCATAGATAAGTCAGGTTTACCATCTTTGATCCAAGATGTGAAAGTAGAAGTCATTCCTCCTGCTGCTGCTGCTAGGTTAGTGGTTACAGCAATGTAAGGAACATTTGGCGATGCTGCTAATTCTGAACCAGGGTTAAAGCCAAACCAACCAATCCAGAGAATGAGACATCCTAAGGTGGCAAAACCCATATTGTGACCAGGAAGGGCATTAACTCGATCATTTTGGTATTTACCCAGTCTGGGTCCTAAGATCCAAGCACCAACTAAAGCAGCCCAACCGCCTACGGAGTGTACTGCGGTAGAACCAGCAAAGTCGGAAAAACCCATTTCGCTTAACCAACCCCCATCCCAAATCCAGTGACCAGTAATTGGATAGGAAATAGCTACCAGTACAGCACTAAAAATTAAGAAAGCATCGTATTTAATTCTTTCTGCTACAGCACCAGAAACGATAGTGGCAGCAGTGGCAGCAAATGCTACTTGGAAGAGGAAAGAAATCGCTTCAGGAACAGCAGTGGCGACTCTGATAGTTTCTTCTGCCCCATCTACTATTTGCTTAACTTCTGTATAAGATTCTGCTCCAGTGTAAGGAATACTACTACCATTGAAGAAGAAACCTTGAGTTCCAATAAAGGCATTACCTTCACCGTACATTAAGCCATAACCAATAGCCCAGTACGATATTGTTGCAATGGCAAAAACGATTAAGTTTTTTGAGAGAATATTAACCGCGTTCTTTTGACGGCAAAATCCTGTTTCTAGCATTCCGAAGCCAGCATTCATAAAGATTACTAATACGGAAGCAATCAATAAAAATACGGAATCAAGAACAACTTGAAAATTAGTTTGAATTTGTTCGGGGGTTGCGTTTTCTGGCAAACCATAGCCTTGAGCGTGGGCAGCCGTATTCCAAACAATAACGATTAATGCAGTTAGAGGAATACAAGCTAGCCAAGAAGGAGAAAATAACTTAATAATTCCCCCTAAAAAGCCAGGATATTGAATCCCCTTCGATTGTTGTCTTTTTGAAGATATTTTGGAATTCATCTATATCTTTAGTTAAACTTAAGATGTATGTCGATTTTGTAACTTACTTGTGCTACAAGCACAAACTAAATTCCTTTCAGTTTGTAAGTTTCTTGACATTTTTGCCGTATACTCTTTTACCACAAATTTACGTTAAATGTGGTATGATATATGGCTGTTTTTTCATCATTAAAATTAATAGCCATAGTCAATTGATTGACTACCAGACTAAGATTTAAAGTTTTTCCTAGTCCCTCGAATCTCGCCATAAGTTACAACAATTAAGTTAAATGCATACAGTTAACCCCAATGCTTAAAACTTATTGTGAAATTACTACTTCCTGAGCAATTAAGATCAAATCACTCTAAATATGCCGTTCATCAACCAACCTGTCAGCGTATCAATCATCTATAACAAGCTGAAAGGAAAATGATATTAGTTTCCCTAAAATATCGAAAAGTAGATAGGATACCTACTATCCGATAAATGGGAATCTGAAACTATTTAGCAGTCGTAGTAGAGTGAAAATTCATAGGGATGAGGACGCAGACGTAAAGGGTTCACCTCTGCATCAATCTTGTATTCAATCCAGTTTTGAATAAAGTCTTGACTGAATACTCCAGAATTAGTTAGAAAAGCATGATCCTTTTGTAATGCGTCCAAAGCTCCTTCAAGAGAACCTGGAGTAGAAGGAATCTTACTCAACTCTTCGGGGGAGAGTTCATAAATATCCACGTCTAAAGGCTCCCCTGGATGGATTTTATTTTTGACTCCATCAATACCAGCTAAAAGCATAGCAGAGAAAGCTAGGTAAGGATTGGAAGAAGGATCGGGACAACGGAACTCAAAACGTTTAGCTTTGGGATTACTACCACTTAGGGGGATACGTACTGAAGCAGAACGGTTACCTTGAGAGTATGCCAAGTTTACTGGGGCTTCAAAACCTGGAACCAGACGCTTATAGGAATTAGCAGAAGGATTACTAAATGCCAAAATAGCAGGAGCGTGTTTCAGAATACCACCAATAAAGTAAAGTGCAGTCTCACTCAAGTCAGCGTAGCCATCGCCGAAGAAGAGAGGCTCTCCATTCTTCCAGATGGACATATGAGTGTGCATCCCTGTTCCATTGTCGTTAAACAAGGGTTTGGGCATAAAAGTAGCAGTTTTGCCATATTTTTTGGCTACATTTTTCACTACGTACTTATAGATCAAAACTGAGTCAGCAGCGGAAATTAGATCGGAAAATTTAATTCCTAATTCACACTGTCCAGCAGAAGCAACTTCATGGTGATGTTTTTCGATAGGAACACCACATTTGCCCATAGTCAGTAGCATTTCGCTACGGATATCTTGCAAAGTATCTGTAGGTGCGACGGGGAAATAACCTCTTTTATGATCGATTTTATAGCCGAGATTGCCTCCAACTTCAGTGTTGCCAGAATTCCAGATACCTTCGGCAGAGTCTATGTGATAAAAACCTGCGTATTCAGCTTGAGCAAAACGAATATCATCAAAAATGAAAAATTCTGGTTCTGGTCCACAATAGACAGTATCACCAATACCAGTGGATTTGAGATATTCTACAGCTTTTTGTGCTAAAGAACGGGGATCTCGGTCATACCATTCTCCAGTACGAGGTTCTTTAATCGAACAAATCATACTAAGAGTGGGAATTTCCATGAAAGGGTCGATCCAAGCTGTTGCGGGATCGGGAACCATCGCCATATCTGAAGCATTGATGGCTTTCCAGCCTCTAATACTAGAACCATCAAAAGCAACACCTTCATCAAAAGCAGCTTCATCGATTAAACTGCGATGAAAAGTACAGTGTTGCCAAATACCAAATAAATCAATAAATTTTAGATCGATTAATTCTATATTTTCGTCTTGAATCATTTTCAAGACTTCTTG
>JASJDF010000206.1 GCA_030065715.1 Xenococcaceae cyanobacterium MO_188.B19
TATCTGCCCCAGACGGAGGACCTTCGGCAAAGATGTCCGCAGGTAAAACAGAAAAACCAATTAAGGTAGTCATAATTTTTTCTTTGATTTTTGTTAACAGCGATGTGGGCTAATTTATTAGTTTTCCCCAACCCTAAGAATTTCACTGTTAGATTAAGAAATGACTATCAAATTGTTAATAAGACATCAAAAAAGAGTTTCATTTTTGAAAAGTAATATTTGCTTAATTTTTAGGTAAAAATTAGATTAAGAAAAGATTTTTGAAAATTTAAAATCTAAAGATAGATAATAGTTTTAATTTAGTGTTATTTTGCAACAGTAACTTATGAATATATATATAAGAGTATCTTTTTAAATGTTAGGCAAAATTATTTTATCTTTTCTTCAGAGAACTTAATAATCGAGTAGGACGAGATGATTTAATTACAGGATAATCATTAGGATAGTTTACTAATATATATTGTTCGTATTCATACCAATGTTTTTCCCCTTTTTGTATATTGCAAGTTTTACAAATAACCCAAAGATTCTGAAATTCCATTGATAACCAGGGATATTGCGATCGCGGCAATTTATGGTCTATTGTCTTTCCACCACAGTCACGATAATTTCTGCTGCAAATTGGACAGTACCAATCAGAATTATCTTTTACCCATTGCTTACTTTTTTCGGTAGTTCCACATTCATAATCTCCATTGATATAACGCCATTTATTATATTCTAAATACTTCTCAAAATCTTCATGGGTTAACTTATGGTATCTTTTTCCTCCGATTTTATTTGCTAGTCTAAATAATTCTTGTAAATTTTTAGTTTCTAAATCCATATGCGATCTAGATCACAGAAATACACTTTTTCGTTATGAATCGATTATTCGTACAATAATTATTGTGCCTATGACAACTAAAAAACGTAGCCATAAATAATACGAAATCCGATTCCCATATCTACCTTATTTTTGTAGTCTGCGAAGGCAGACTTTGCTTGTAAAGCCACGAGGTTTTAACCTCTAAGCTATAAGTATGTTTTGACAACAGGATTTAGTATAACCTCAATACCATAATCCCTTCAAACTCAAAAAAATAGATGGGTTTCGCAAAATGCGAAACCCACCCAACAAATAATCTAACTAACTATCGTGTGAGATTATTTAGTTTCAGAAAACTCGGCATCAATGACATCGTCTCCGCCAGTATTATCACTAGCACCAGCAGCACTCTCAGCACCAGGAGCAGCACCAGGAGCACCTTCAGCACCAGGAGCAGCACCTTCAGCTTGCTGGTAAATATTGCTACCGATAGTATATAGAACTTGCTGCAACTCAGGCATTACACGCTGAATAGTCTCATCATTTTCTGATGCTACAGCATCTTTAAGTTCTTTAATTAGACCTTCTGCTTTGGTTTTATCGTCTGCTGGAACTTTATCACCCAGTTCAGTGATTTGTTTTTCGGCTTGATATACCAAGGAGTCAGCTTGGTTTTTGCGGTCGATTTTTTCGCGACGCTCTTTATCAGCACTAGCATTGCTTTCTGCTTCTTGTACCATCCGATCTACTTCATCATCGGGAAGAGTAGAAGCACCAGTAATACTGATCGACTGTTCTTTACCAGTACCTTTATCTTTCGCAGTTACATTGAGGATACCGTTGGCATCAATGTCAAAAGTAACTTCGATTTGGGGTACACCACGGGGTGAAGGAGGAATTCCATCCAGACGGAAGGTTCCTAGACTCTTATTATCTTTAGCAAATTCTCTTTCCCCTTGTAGAACATGAATTTCTACATTAGTCTGACCATCTACCGCAGTAGAGAAAGTTTCAGATTTTTTGGTAGGAATAGTAGTGTTACGAGGAATAATTTTAGTCATCACACCACCGAGAGTTTCTACACCCAAAGATAGGGGAGTAACGTCGAGTAGTAGGATGTCTTTAACTTCTCCAGCCAATACCCCAGCTTGAATTGCAGCACCAACAGCTACTACTTCATCAGGGTTAACTGTTTGGTTGGCTTCCTTATCAAGGACTTTTTTAACTAAATCAACAATCGCAGGAATCCGAGTTGATCCCCCTACCATTACTACTTCATCAATGGCTTCTTTGCCTAGTTTGGAGTCTTGAAGTGCTTTTTTAACAGGGACAGCACAACGATCTATGAGGTCAGAACAAAGTTCCTCAAATTTTGCCCTAGTTAGGGTCATATCTAGGTGCTTGGGTCCTTCTTGAGTGGCTGTGATGAAAGGAAGGTTAATATCGCTTTGAGTAGCACTAGAAAGCTCGATTTTAGCTTTTTCGGCTGCTTCTGTGAGGCGTTGTAGTGCTTGATTGTCTTTTCTTAAATCAATTCCTTCGTTTTTCTGAAAATCTTCTGCTAAATAATCAACAATTTTTTTATCAAAGTCATCCCCACCAAGGTGAGTATCTCCAGATGTTGCTAAAACCTCGAATACACCATCTCCCACTTCTAGGATAGATACGTCGAAAGTACCACCACCCAAGTCAAATACTAGGATAGTTTCATTGCTTTTCTTGTCCAAACCATAAGCTAGAGATGCTGCGGTAGGTTCGTTAATAATACGTAGAACTTCTACACCTGCAATTTTTCCTGCATCTTTAGTGGCTTGGCGTTGAGAATCGTTAAAATATGCAGGGACGGTAATTACTGCTTGAGTAACTGTTTCACCCAAGTATTTACTCGCATCATCGATCAGTTTGCGAAGAACTTGAGCCGAAATTTCTTCTGGTGCAAACTGCTTATTTTGAGCAGGAGCTTCTAATTTAACGTTACCGTTGCTATCTCGTAATACTTTATAGGCTACTTCTTTTGACTCGTTACCAACTTCGTCGAATTTACGTCCCATAAAACGTTTTACTGAGTAAAACGTATTTCCAGGGTTCATTACTGCCTGTCTTTTGGCAATTTGACCGACAAGGCGATCGCCGTTTTTAGCGTAAGCTACTACTGATGGAGTAGTTCTAAAACCCTCTGCATTGGCGATTACAGTAGGTTTACCCCCTTCCATTACCGCCACACAGGAGTTAGTAGTTCCCAAATCTATACCAACAACTTTTGCCATATAAGCAATTCTCCGAAATTTAACTACAAAACTAAAATTACTTTTTAAGTATTACCACATACACTTTTTTGAGTTATCGGGACTTAATCACCTTTCCTCTGGGTGTATATCTTCTCTATCTATAGTGCAAGGTAATAATCTATCTGTGGTAGTGTAGTTTTCCGAACCTTTTTTGCTTGGTGGCAATCACTAAGTTAAGTAACTATCCATTATTAGGAGAAGGGATAGGTCTTTGAATAGTGAATTTATCGAGTAGTTTTCTACTTTGTTCTTGATAGTGATTAACAAAATCGATTAATTCTAAATTTGGCATTTCCTGACGACAACTAGGACAATACCAATAAGTTTTGCCTTGTTTGCCGTGTTTTAGTAGTACAGTGGAGCAGCAGGGGCAATTGTTCATTTTGTGAAAAAGGTTACTAATTGTTTATTTAAACTCTTTTTAACTCTAACAAACAGAAATAATTGTGCCGTAAATTAGAATACCTAAAGTTGATATTTGTAAAATTAAACTAAATTTTATTTTTCCAAGAATTCAAATTAAGCTTAAACAATTGATGATTAGCTCTATCACAATCCTAGGTTCAGGGGTTTGGGGTTCGACTTTAGGGGCGATCGCGAAACATAATGGACATAAAGTTAATTTTTATGACCGTCGAACTCAAGCCAGTTTAGAATCCCTAATTCGTAATAGGTTAGTAATCCTTTCTGCTGTCTCAATGAAAGGAGTAAGACCAACTTTGGCAAAACTCCAAAGTATAACAATTCCAGAAAGTGTAATCTTAGTTACTGCCACTAAAGGTTTAGACCCAGGCACTAATTTAACTCCATCTCAGATTTGGCAAAAAGCCTTTCCCCATAATCCAGTAGTAGTGTTATCGGGACCCAATCTTTCTCAGGAGATTCGCCAACAATTGCCAGCAGCTACCACCGTAGCTAGTCATAATCTTAAAGCAGCCCAAATCATACAAGAAATATTCTCCTCAGATCTGTTTCGGGTATATCTTAACGATGACCCTCTAGGAACGGAATTGGGGGGAACCCTAAAAAATATTATGGCGATCGCAGCAGGAGTTTGCGATGGCATGAAACTAGGTACTAATGCTAAAGCTGCTTTAATAACTCGGGCTTTACCAGAGATGATTCGAGTCGGGACTCATCTAGGTGCCAAGAAAGAAACTTTTTTCGGGCTTTCTGGATTGGGTGATTTGATTGCTACTTGCAATAGTCCCCTATCCCGCAACTATCAAATTGGTTACGGATTAGCTGAAGGTAAGAGTTTAGGGGAAATTTTGGCTGAATTAGAAGGGACAGCAGAAGGAATTAATACCACCAAGGTTTTGATTCAAATTGCCAATCGAGAGGGGATTCCTATTCCCATTACCCGCCAAGTAGATCAATTGCTACGAGGTAAAATTACTCCAGAAGCAGCAGTAAAAGCTTTGATGGCGAGAGACCTCAAAACCGAATAGATTAAAAAACCTTCTATCTACACAGATAGAAGGGGGACAAAAATGAAGATATATTTACAAATCTCCACCCCTTAAAGCCAGTAAAAAAATAACTACTGGACCGGAAATCATAATTAAAGCAACACAAGTTAACTGAAAAATTACATTAAAGTCAATATTGTCAAAAGCACTAAAAAAGCCAGCTATAAAATCCATTTTTTCTCCTGATATTTAACCTAAGCTAGTTTACAAATATCCAGCCAACCCCCATAATACCTGGGGACAAGAACCTATTTCTAATCTACTATACAAAAGTACATAAAGTTTTATTTTGAAAATAAAATTCTTATTACAGTTCAAATTAAGTATCTATGATTAATCAAAATTCTCCTTCCTTTTGGACTGCTCCCGATCTTTCCCAGGCAGCTTTTATTGCACCTGATGCTGCGATTATGGGCAATGTTGCGATCGCTGATGGAGGTAGTATTTGGTACACCGCAGTAGTGCGAGGGGATATAGAAAAAATAGTAATTGGCAAATACACCAATATTCAAGATGGGGCAGTTTTACATTGCGATCGTGATAATCCCACTATCTTAGAAGATTATGTAACAGTGGGTCATCGTGCAGTAATTCACTCCGCACATATTGAAACAGGTTGCCTAATTGGAATCGGCGCAATAGTCCTGAATGGAGTAAGGGTAGGAGCAGGAAGTATTATTGGTGCAGGTTCTGTAGTCACAAAAGATGTAGCTCCACGCTCTCTAATGGTAGGAATTCCGGCTCGCAAAGTTCGAGAGATCTCCGATGAACAAGCAGAAGAATTAATCGAACACGCCAAAAAATACCAAAAACTAGCCCTAGTTCACGCAGGGAAAGGCTCAGACTTAGGTTTTTAGCTTTTAGCTGCTGACAGTAGCCCCTACTCCTTCTACCCCTTTCCGTGATAAATTTGGATATGTGTAACAGATTTTTAGTAATAATTTAAGATAATAGGGAGGAAAATAGTCATGGATTGGCGTATTGTAGTAGTTCTTGCTCCTTTAGGCGTAGCAGCAGGTTGGGCTTTATTCAACATTGGAGCAGCAGCTCTAAGACAGCTACAAAACTACTTGGGTAAAAATGCTTAAAATAGCAAAGAAACCAAACTTTTCTTAAAAATTCCAGAACTTGACCGACTTTCGCCCCACAATAAGAGGAAGTCGGTTTTTTTATTTGTCTATTACCCTATTTTTGTTAAAGTTGTCCAAAAACCTATGTTTAAAACCATTTTATTTCCTGTAGATGGTAGCAGAGAATCACGAGAAGCAGCAGAGCTAGTGATCAATGTTGTTAAAACCTACACCAGTAAACTTTTTTTACTTTCAGTCGTGGAGGAAAATAAAGAAGGTGCAATGAGTTCTGAACCTCAAGTAGCAAAACTACTACAAGGGGTCAAAACTCTCTTTCAACAACAGGGAATCAACGCGGAAACTATCGAAAAAGTAGGAATTCCCTCTTTTTTGATCTGCGATGTAGCAGATGAAATTAATGCGGATTTAATTATTATGGGATGTCGAGGACTCGGCTTAACTCCAGAAAAAGCTTCTGAAAGCGTAACTCACCGTACTATTGAGCTTGCCCCTTGCCCAATTTTAATAGTTCCTTAAGATTAATTGTTGATCATCTAATTGTTTATACTGTTGTGTAATTATTTTTGGGTGCAAGCCAAATGACAAATTCATCTCCTCCAAACCCTTCAGACTCTCCATCTGATGATTCTTCTAAGAAATCCAATCAGTCTGGAATCTTTCAGAAGAACATAATGGATGAATGGATCGCTGTATTGCTCACCTTTGGTGTTATTGGAACAGTTATATTTGCTTCTATTGGCACTAAATCTTCGGACTGGAAAAATCCGTTTTCTAGTGGAGAAGGGGGATTATTTTCCCTATTACAAGATAGAGAAAATGAAGGTTATAGTAATTTGGCTCCAGACAAGGATTTAGAAACAGTAAAAGAAGACAGCTCTCTAACTTCTAGTTCATCATTAGATACATCCCCAATAACTTCAGATACATCCCCAATAACTTCTTTTCCTAATACTTCAAAGAAGTTTAAAATTGACAAAACTGTACACCCTAAGAAACCCAGTTTAGATCGAAAAGAAGAAAAAAAGGATAGAAGATTAAATAACCTGCTTCCTTTGGCTATCCCTGCTGTTACTGTGCCTGAGATAAGTACCCCAACTACAGAGCCAAAAACCCCAGAAGCAACTTCCAAACCTCCTGTAGTTACTTCAAAACCCCCTGTGGTTAGTAAAACTGAACCAAAAACTCCAGAAGTAACTTCAAAACCCCCTATAGTTAGTAAAACTGAGCCAAAAACTCCAGAAGCAACTCCAAAAACTCCTGTAGTTAGCCAAACTGAACCTACAGAATTAAAATTAGCCTTTAATGATGTTCCCAAACAACATTGGGCTTATCCATTTATCCAAACTTTGGGCGAAAAAAACTTTATTATCGCTAATTCTGGTAAGAACTTTCAACCAGATCAAGCAATTACAAGGGCGGGAATGGCTGACTTAGTTAGTCACGCTTTTCAATACAGCTCCCAAAACCTTCCTGCTAAGAATTTTAATGATGTATCTTCTGGTAGCAAAAAGTTTGCTGACATTAATAAAGCTGTCCAACTAGGCTTTATGAAAGGATATTCCGATGAAAAGTTTCATCCTGAATTACAGATTCCTCGATATCAAGTATTAGTTGCTTTAGCTACTGGTTTGGGGTTAAAACCTAAGGGAAATACTGACAATATTCTCAGAAAATTTACTGATCGCGGTCAAATCCCAGATTGGGCAATGGAAAAAGTCGCAGCAGCAATTCAATCAGATTTAGCGATTAACCCTCCTGGAGTTGATTTTACTTCTCTCGAAGCTAGCAAATCTGCAACTCGTGCTGAAGTGGCAGCTATGATTTATCAAGCTTTGGTTAAAGACGGTAAATTAAAGTCTATCGAATCGACTTATATCGTACCTTATCCTTAACGTGAGTTCGGAGTCCTAAAGGATATATCCGCACGTGTATCCCGTGGGACACCTTCGGATATGCCCTTCGGTAGTCGCTGACGCGGACGGAGTTCGTCGTTCGTAGTTATAATTTTTTTCTCAAGACAAAAATACCAAATCGATTGTGAGGATTAGGAATGACTTTACCTAAATCCTCACTTTTGCTCTCTAATATGTGCCTGTAATGGTTGATTACTTTTAGAGGTTCTAGAGATTAACGGATGTATTCTTTAAGAATGCTATTACGGTTGGGATGGCGTAGTTTTCTTAAAGCCTTAGCTTCAATTTGGCGGATACGTTCGCGAGTTACGTTAAAAATCTGACCAATTTCTTCTAAGGTTTTCATGCGTCCATCGTCTAAACCATAGCGCAAACGCAAAACATCTCTTTCACGAGGGCTAAGAGTATCTAAAACGTTTTCTAGATCTTCTCTCAACAAACTCTTGGACACTTGGTCTTCGGGAGTTTCTCCGTCAGCTTCAATAAAATCACCTAATCGAGAGTCTTCTTCTTTTCCGATAGGAGTTTCCAAGGAGATAGGTAATTGGGCAGATTTAGCAATAAAACGTAGTTTCTCGATGGTCATTTCCATCTTTTCAGCAATTTCTTCTTCGGTGGGTTTACGCCCCATTTCTTGAGAAAGTAATTTAGTAGTTTTTTTAATACGAGAGATAGTTTCATATAAGTGGACAGGAAGACGGATCGTACGAGACTGATCTGCGATCGCTCTAGTGATTGCTTGTCTAATCCACCAAGTAGCATAAGTAGAAAATTTATAACCTTTTTCGTGGTCGAACTTTTCGGCTGCTCTAATTAAACCTAAAGAGCCTTCCTGAATTAAATCTTGGAAGGACAAACCACGATTCATATATTTTTTAGCAATAGAAACAACTAGACGTAGGTTAGATTGAACCATTTTATCTTTGGCTCTTCTACCCAAAAATAAGCGACGACGGAAGGGACGAATATCCATGTCCACTTCTTTTGCCCATTCTTCATCAGTAATAGTTTTGTCGAGAGACTCTTCCAAACCTTCACGAATTCTTTCTAGTTCTAGCAAATCAGCAATTTTACGGGCTAATTCGATTTCTTCTTCGGCGCGTAATAATCGAATACGTCCAATTTCTTGAAGATAAATACGAATGGAGTCTTCTGTATAAGGTTTCTTTCTACCTCTCTCTCCTGTTGTCTTCTTAGGTGCTGCTGATTTAGTAGCTCGTTTGGTAGGGGTAGATTGCACTTCTTCCGCTACAGCATTGCGATCATCATCGATCAAACTTTCCCAATCGCTTTGGGGGCTTGCAATAGTTGCTAGTACTTGGTTTGCTTGGTTCATCTCGGTATTCTCTTGCTCCTTCAATTTTAAACAAACTAACAGTTAATTAATTTTGTCAATACGGTGATGGAAAATACTCCCTAAGGAAGAGGTTTTTTCACCGTCAAAACCGTAATTTAGAAATGGCGACAGTTTGTTGCCCTTGTTCACGGTTAAATTCACTCTTTAATAGCCCTGGCTCTACTGTTTGTAAGCTTTGAGGCTGCTGCCCACTTGAGGGTAATGGAATTAGCATCACTCCTCCTCTAGCTTAGTTGTGATATCACAACTTTGCAGTGAGTATTATTGACTAGAAAATCGTAATTCTCTCTG
>JASJDF010000207.1 GCA_030065715.1 Xenococcaceae cyanobacterium MO_188.B19
TGTGGTAGATAGCTACAGACTTTGGTGATAGTGAGGGTTAGGTTGTATTCGATTGTACAGATAGCCAATTTCAAAAATAGCAATTATCTTCAAATCCTTATCATTTGTTCTTTATTGATAATTGTCCAAGAGACTTTGACAACCAGAATGTTGTTAATGTATCCTACAATAGACTTAAACAACATTTTTGTTGTTTAAGTCTATGTAGAGAACACACTGAGCCTTGAAATGAAGCCTATGGGCTGAATTATAGAAAATTCTAAACTTAAATTTTACCTGAGAGAGAAACTATGAGCGATACTATCTTATCTATACGTAACCTAACTGCTAATGTTGATGATACTCCCATTCTGAAGGGAGTGAATTTAGAAATTAAAGCAGGGGAAGTACACGCCATTATGGGGCGTAATGGTTCAGGGAAAAGTACCCTTTCTAAAATTATTGCAGGACATCCTGATTATGAAGTTACAGGGGGAGATATTGTTTATCAGGGTGAAAGCATTTTAGAAAAAGAACCCAATGAGAGAGCCTTAGATGGTATTTTTTTGGCGTTTCAGTATCCTTTAGCTATTCCTGGGGTTAGTAACTTAGATTTTCTACGAGTAGCTTATAATGCGAAGCGGAAACATCAAGGCTTGGAAGAGATTGATACATTCGATTTTGAAGATTTGATCGAAGAGAAGTTAGATGTTGTCAAAATGAAGTCGAGCTTTCTAGAAAGAAGCTTGAATGAAGGCTTTTCTGGTGGAGAGAAAAAGCGTAATGAAATCCTACAAATGGCTTTACTCGATCCTACCCTAACTATCTTGGATGAGATTGATTCGGGATTGGATATTGATGCGTTGAAAATTGTTTCCGAGGGAGTTAATCAATTAAAGACTCCAGATAAAGGTTACCTGGTAATTACTCACTATCAACGCTTGCTGGATTATATTACACCTGATTTTGTTCATGTCATGCAAGATGGCAAGATTGTTAAGAGTGGTGGTAAGGAATTGGCTTTAGAGTTGGAGTCTCGCGGTTATGAATTTTTGGAAGAAACTGCTCCTGTCTAACCTCTCCCCTAACCCCTCTCCTAGTAAGAGAGGGGAGTTATAGATACATAGGATTAACTTTAGAAACAATGACTCAAACTACAACATCACTAATACAAGAGGATGTCTTTCTTTCCAAGATATTAAAACTACGTCCCAACGCACCAGTTGATAAATTAGATAAGGAAACTGGGGAATGGTTAACGGAGCTTAGGGAACAATCTGCATCTTGGGTATCTCGTTTAACTGTACCAACTAAAAAAGATGAGGAATGGCGGTTTACAGATATTTCGGAAATCTTAGATTTAGATATTGTTGCACCAGTATCTTTTGATAAAGAATATACTCTCGATATTGCTTGTCAGATTATCGAAACTTTACCTGAAGCGAATGAAACTTGCTTAGTATTCATTAATGGAGAATATTCAGAAGAAGCATCTAATACATCAGCTTTACCAAAAGGGATTTATGTTGGAAATTTAACCAATCTTCCTGAAGCGTATTGTAAATATTTTCGCCCCTTTTTAGGCACCATACCAGGAAAAGAAGAGGTTTTTACTTCCCTCAACACAGCCAGTATCAGTGACGTTGCTATTATTTGGGCTGCCCCTGATACTGTGGTAGAAAAACCAATTCACTTGTTGTTTCTTTCCATAGCAGAAAATTCTGTTACCATTTCTCAACCTAGAAGTTGGATTGTGGCAGAAAGAAACTGCGATTTAACCATAGTAGAAGAATATAATGGTGCATCTCGTTATCTTACTAACGCTGTAACGGAAGTTTTCTTAGGAGAAAATGCCCAGATAAATCATACTCGCTTACAACAAGAATCTGATACTGCTTATCACATAGGGAAAACCGCAGTTAGTCAGCAAAAATTTAGTCGCTATAGTCTCACAGAAATCAATCTTGGTGCTAAGATATCCCGTCATACCCCCGAAGTTTATCAAACTGGAGAACAAACAGAAACTAATCTCCATGGCTTAACTGTAGCTAAAGATCAACAAACTGCTGATACCCATAGTGTAATTAGTTTAGAGCATCCCCATGGTACAACAGATCAGTTACATAAATGTATTGTAAGCGATCGCGCTCACTCTATCTTTAACGGAAAAGTATTTGTCCCCAAAGCAGCCCAACTTACCAATGCTTCCCAATTAAACCGCAACTTATTACTATCTCCCAAAGCAAGAGTAGATACTAAACCTGAATTACAAATCACTGCTGATAATGTTAAATGTTCTCACGGTGCAACTGTTAGCCAATTAGAAGCAGATGAAATCTTTTATCTTCGTAGTCGTGGTTTAACAGAAGATGATGCCAAACAGTTATTAATAGATGCTTTTGTAGCTGAAATTCTTGACAGAATACCTGTTGAATCTGTACAAACAAATATCAAATCAGTTATTAGTAAGCTATAAATATTTCTTTGGTAACCACTAACTACTAACAACCAACTACTAATCATTGAAAAATGACATTAATCCAAGAAAAAACTCTCGGCGATAAAGTTAGAAAAGATTTTCCCATTTTAGATCAGGAAATTCATGGGAAACCTCTAATCTATCTAGATAGTGCTGCTAGTTCCCAAAAACCCCAACAGGTATTAGATACCCTGGCGAATTACTATCAGAAAGATAATGCCAATGTACATCGTGGAGCACATACATTAAGTAACCGTGCTACTGATGCTTATGAAGCAGCAAGAGACAAGGTAGCTAAATTTATTAATGCTCATTATCGTGAAGAAATTGTTTATACTCGCAATGCTAGTGAAGCAATTAACCTTGTAGCTTATACTTGGGGCTTAAATAACTTAAATAAAGGCGATGAAATCATTTTATCTGTCATGGAACACCATAGTAATATTGTTCCTTGGCAAATCATAGCTCAAAAAACAGGAGCAGTAATAAAATGGATTCAATTAAATGAACAAGAAGCTTTAGATTTAGATGGCTATAAGTCCCTATTATCAGATAAAACTAAATTAGTATCTGTAGTTCATGTTTCTAATACTTTGGGAGTTATAAACCCCGTTAAAGAAATTGCTAAATTGGCTCATGAATATGGGGCAAAAGTATTAATAGATGCTTGCCAAAGTGTCCCTCATATGCCTATAGATGTACAAGAAATAGACTGTGATTGGCTAGTAGCATCAGGTCATAAAATGTGTGCTCCTACTGGTATTGGATTTCTCTATGGCAAAAAAACCTTACTAGAGTCTATGCCTCCATTTTTAGGCGGTGGAGAAATGATTAGTGAAGTGTATTTTGACCATTCTACCTATGGAGAATTACCTCATAAATTTGAAGCAGGAACACCTGCAATTGGAGAAGCGATCGCATTAGGGGCAGCAATCGACTATCTTAATGGTATAGGTATGGATAATATTCACCTCTATGAAGCAGAATTAACTGCCTATTTATTTAAGAAACTAGAGACAATTCCTGACATTAGAATTTACGGTGCCAAACCTGATCAAAATGGAGAAGGTAGAGCAGCACTTGCAGCTTTTAACATACCAGGAATTCATGCTAGTGATTTAGCAACTTTACTGGATCATGAAGGAATCGCAATTCGCTCTGGTCATCATTGTACCCAGCCATTACATCGTTTATTCGATGCTTCTGGTAGTGCTAGAGTCAGTTTATACTTCTACAATACTCGTGATGAAATTGATCGTTTTATTGTTGCACTAAAAGATACTATTGACTTTTTTACTTCCATGATGTAGAAAAAACAGCAATTCTTTTGAAGAACTATTGTGGAAATTATCTGGAACAATAGTAAGATTGTTTAGAACAACATTTAGTTTAGTAAAAAACGGTAAACCCTGAGAGAGTATATAAGTATGAAGATTGGCGATCGCGTTCGTGTCAAAGAATCCGTAGTCGTCTATCACTACCCTGGCAAAAAACAGCAACCTTTTGATGTTAAAGGTCTGGAAGGAGAAGTGATGGATATTATGACAGAACATCAAGGAAGACCAATAAGCCCTAATCTTCCCGTATTAGTTAAATTTGAAAAAAAATTTAGAGCTCATTTTCAACAACAAGAGCTAGAGAGAGTTTAACTTAGTGGAAAGTTAGACTATATTAAGTCAGTTACATCATAAAAAAAGTAATGGCTCCCTCTTGGTTAGGAATCGATCCTGGTTTAGCAATCATCGGTTGGGCAATATTAGAAGAAGTCGATTATGGAGAACCTTCTTTAATCGACTATGGCACAATCGAAACCTCGAAAAAATTACCAACCCCCCAAAGATTATTAGAAATTGAGCAAGATATCGTCGAATTATTAGGGGAATTCCAACCTGATAATATAGTTATTGAAATGCCTTTCTTTGGCAGAAGTATTAAAGCAGCAGGAGGAGTATTACAGGCTTTTGGGGTAATTAATTTAGTTTGCTATCGCGAAAGAGATGTAATACCAATATATTTGCATCAATCTAGTTGGAAATGCCATCTAGGTAATGGTAGAGCCAAAAAGAATGAAGTAGCAGAACTAGTCCAAAATTTGTTTGCTCTAGAAACTTTGCCCATTGATGATAGTGTTGACGCGATCGGCATTGGTTATGCTGGAATGTGTGGTTTAAGAAATAATATTGCGTAGGGGTTTTGTACTGCAAAACCCCTACTATTTTATGCGATCGCTACTTCTGTTTTGCTCCATCTACCCATAGCTTGACCTACTACAGCCAACTCTTGCATCAGCCGATCAAACTTATCAGGATTGAGGGATTGAGGTCCATCAGATAAAGCCTTAGAAGGGTTAGGATGAACTTCGATCATTAAAGAATCTGTTCCCGCTGCGATCGCTGCTTTTGCCATATCGGGAACATACTCTGCTCTTCCTGTGCCATGGCTAGGATCAAGCATAATAGGTAAATGGGTCAAAGTTCTTAATACGGGCAAAACTCCAATATCCAGAGAATTACGAGTATATTTACTATCAAAAGTTCTTATTCCTCGTTCACAGAGAATTACATTAGAATTTCCTGCTGCTAAAATATATTCCGCTGCCATTAACCATTCATCGATAGTAGCGCACATTCCTCGCTTCAGTAATACAGGCTTGCTCTGTGCGCCGACCTTTTTCAGGAGTGCAAAATTCTGCATATTTCTGGCTCCCACTTGCAGCACATCAGCAACAGCACCAATTTTTTCCACATCAGCAGTATCCATAACCTCAGTTATAATACCTAAACCACTGGCTTCTCTAGCTGCTGCTAATAATTCTAAAGCACTTTCACCATGTCCTTGGAAAGAATAGGGAGAAGTACGAGGTTTATATGCCCCTCCCCGCAAAAACTTAGCTCCTGCATCTCGCACTCTTTTGGCAGTGGCGATGATCATCTCTTTATTTTCTACCGAACAAGGACCAGCTACAACTACCACAGGATGACTCTTGCCAAAGATCACATCACCATTAGGAGTGGAAACAGTTACTTCACTATATTCACCATCACGAAATTCCAGACTAGCTCTCTTGAAAGGTTTTTCGACTCGTAAAACTTCTTCAATCCAAGGACTAATTTCTAACAATTGTAAAGGATCGAGAGAAACAGTTTCTCCCACCAAGCCAATTACTACTTTATGTTTACCAATAATTTTTTCTGGCTTCAGTCCCCAATCTTCTAACTCTTCACAAACTTCAGCAATTTTAGCCTCTGGAGACCCAACTTTCATTACGATTATCATATAATTTTGCTATCCCTAAAATTTAATATCTACCTTTGTTGCCATAGTAATCATTTTTCTCACTCAACGGCACAGAATAAGGATGATAAATTTTTTGATGGTTTTTAGTCGTTAGTAAAGATTGTAAACAACATTAGGTAAATGTTAAGAATTGTTGTAAGATGGTTCACAAAGAAATAACTTTTATCAAGAAAACATAATACAGGTTTAATATTATGCCATACACAACAGAAGAAGGCGGAAGGCTCAACAATTTTGCAAACGAGCCAGAAATGTACCAAGCAGAACCACCAAATAGCACTGACAAACGCAATTATTTAATTCTAGGTGCCCTAGGTGCAATATTGGTCGGTGGAGTCATCACTGTAGCAGTCTATGCTTCTAGTGCTGGTTAAGCTACAACAAACCAAGTACTATTAATTTGAATCAAAAACCTGTACTATTTGGTGCAGGTTATTTTTTGTGATTTATAGAATTTTTCAGAATTTTAGTTAATGGTAACTCCTAGTTGTTCTTTGTGGATCATGGTGGCACGAACCGATGTTGCTTTTATGATGCACACTATTCCTCATTTAGTTAGAATGAGCAATTTTCCTTTTGAGGAAAAAGTTTTAGCAGTAGATACGGCTCCTCTATCGGGAGAAAAAGTTAATCGACCTGGTGTGGGTACGATGGAAGAGTTAAGAAATTGCACTCAAGTTTTGCTTCAACGTGGAGTTATCGATCGCATAGTAGATATCAACTACGATCCCGAATTTCACCGTCGCGTTTTTCGTAAACATTTCGGCTCATATATTCGCTATACCCACAACTACAAAGGCTATCCTATTTTGGGCAGTATTTTTAAAATAGAAGATTGTCGCAGTGAGTATATGATCCATTTTGATAGCGATATGCTTTTACATCAGCAACCTGACTATAGCTGGATTCAAGAAGGGATAGAGTTGATGAATAAGCACGAGACAATAATGTCAATTCGACCTCTGACTGGACCTCCAGCATCGGATGAAACCATGAAGCAATACTATCCTTATACAAAAAACTCTGATGGATTTTATGAGTTTAAATTTTTTGGTAGTAGAGTTTATATGATTAATTGTCAAAGTTTCGCTAAATTTTTGCCAATTCCAGCTATTTGGCGTTCCTATCGGAATAAATGGCTAAATCATTTACCTTTACCTATTAAAACTGCACTGAACAATCTCACTAAGAAAGGTGCGTTAGATTCTTGGGAAATTATGGTTTCTCGGAAATTAGAACAAACAAATTATATTCGAGCGACCTTATGTAATCCTTGCGCTTGGACTCTCCATCCCAAAGATCGCAGTGCACAATTTATTCAGTCTTTACCTCAGATTATAGAAAGAATTGAACAAGGGGATTATCCTGCTGAACAAGCAGGTCATTACGATCTCATTCCTCACTTATGGTATTAGAATTACACTTTATAACTCTTTCAAAGGGATGGGGTTGATTTGTAATTTTTCTCTCAGTAAATTTGATAAACACCACTGTACCAACGCAATTAATCCTACTCTAGCTATTGCTAGGGGAGTGTTTAGATGTTTAATTTCTCCGCAAAAACGGCAAGAAATCATAAATTGCTCAAAAGCCTTGCTTAAATTGAGTCCCAAGTCGATCCAGATTTTTGCTTCAGTGTGACTTAGGGATACAGAGTTTTTTACGCGATCGTCTAATCGATCTAAAATTAATAAGATGGAATACAACAAATTTAATTCTTCAGAATAAGTTAGTAAAAAAACTTGAGCACTATCAAACCAAATAATTGGATGAGGGTTACTTATCTGCCATGCTAAACTCTGAAAATTTTGGTTATCTAATTGAATTAATTCTTCTCTTTCTGCTAGTTTTAAAAGGGAATAACAACGAGCGTGATAATAATTTATCCCAAATAAACTCCAGTTTTCTCTAATCAAATGTAAATTTTCATCACGAGAATGAGTTGGGATTATATTAATGTGCTTAAATCCAAGCTTTGGAGTCAATTGTTTCAGCCAAATTCCCAAAGAACTGTGGTTAATTTCAAAGTCAATCCAACCTGGAGAAACAATTTTAACCAGTATTTTAATGTATAATTCTGTAAGCGATTCAAGATTACTTTGAGGAAAAAAGTCAACTAATTCTTGTGCTATATCTAATGGTTTTATGTTAGAAAAATTAGCTAAAGGAAATGCTATAGCACAACGATACACCAAATAATCAGGATTAGAAGATAGCTTTTTACCCTGGCTTGTTAAGATTTTCTGATTATTCTTATTGCATAAAATCAACTTCTCTGGCATGGAAACAATAATGCTATCCCAACTATTCCCAATTTTATTTTGTTGGCGATAAGAGCAGATTGCTTGTAATAACTGTTCCTGTAAAATTTGCTTGAGTCCTAGATTATTATTGGCAATATCCACTTTTAAAAACTTATATAAAAAAGTGTTTTTACTTGTATTGCTATCCATGTAAAATCAAATATGCATTTATATTAATTATTTTGCCTCCACACCATGCAATTTATTGATCGCTCTTCTGAGGCATCCCGCCCTTTTTTAACATGGCAACGAATTATTGATTGGGCACAAACACACTATCGAGATCGCATTTTTAGAAAAGATGAACGTGTTCCCGCTCGTCCTGGATTATTATACTTAGTCAACAAAGGGGTTATTCGCTTAGTTGGTAAAACAACCCAACTAACTTCAACTGAGGATAATATTTCTGGTGCAATTGACCGCGAGGGATTTTCTCCCCCAGAGAGTATATCCCAAGATAGACATTCCTTGGATAAGCCAACCTCATCGGGAGATCCATCCCTAATCGCTGCGCCGATGCAGCGCAATCGAGGTGTTGATGCTTCGGAGTCTAATGAAGATGACCCAGAAGAAACTTTTTTAGGTTTTATTCCTCCTGGTCAAGCTTTTGAAATAGTTGCCCAGTCTTCTTACGATCTTCAAGCATATTGCCATCTAGATGGTACTCACATAATTTGGCTATACTGGCATGATTTGGATAATTGGCCCCATTTTCGGCAAGAAGTTTATGAAGCCCTAAGATATCAGCATCAGCGTAAACTTTTATGGCTTAGTGCTTTAGGTCAGAGAAAGACAATAGACCGTCTCATGAGTTTTATCAATCTTCTGATTGAAGAATATGGTGAACCTTGTGAAACTGGTTATTGTTTACCTTATATTCTGACTCATGCTCAAATTGGCAGTAGTATTGGTTCAACTCGTGTAACAGTGACCCGTTTAATGGGAAAATTACGTCGTCAAGGCTTGATTGTAATTCAAGATGACAACTCGATTTGTATTCCCGATATTCGACAGTAAGGGAAAATTATTAATTCTTATTTTTTACCTAAGATTTACCCCATAGATTCCCCACTATTTCCACAAACTGTGATAAAGTTTTCCACATTTTACCCAGAGTTTTCCACAAGAAATAACGA